>DBFJSK010000305.1:0-4539 GCA_048403675.1 Tannerellaceae bacterium
TATTTTCTATTTTTAAATTCATCGGATCGCTGCCGGTAATTTTTGCTTGGGCGGTGGCGGCTTTACGACCCATAAAATCGAGCGAATTGCAGGGATAATCGGGGTGTTGCCAATCAAAAGGTACATAGGTACTTTCGTTGCCTTTCAACAAGTAGCCGTCGGTCCAGGGGGAATACATACAGTCGTCTTCCGCCCAGCTCGGGTACCAGGTATCGGCGTTGGTATAGTTGGCATATCTGCCGGAAAAGACGATTTCCGAATAAGCTTCGGATTGGGGGAAGGGGCAGCTCGCCGGGGTATTGTCGGCCTATTTGAAGGGATCTTTTAACTGACAGAAGCCGGGTCTGAGGTCCTGGGCCTCAGTGTGCAGGCAGGCTACCACGAGGCTTATACATACGATATACTTATTTGTTTTCATTACGCTATTTTTTTTATTGGTTGATTTCTTGATTTTTAGGATAGACTTCGTTATCGGATTTCAGGATAGCCGGGATTCTGTTTCAAGCCGGGATTCGCTCTGAGCACCGTAGCGGGGATGGGGAAGATTTCCAAATGGGTACTTGCATCGGGCTTTTTATCCCACCATTCGCCTTCGCAGAATTTGTTGAAACGGATCAAATCCGTGCGACGACGTAATTCGAATATAAATTCGCGTCCCCATTCGTCCAGCATTTCATCCATATCCAGGGTGGCGCTTCCTTCGGGTGCATATAAATTGCGACTCCAGCTTTCCGATGGGTAGTTGCGTTTGCGAACGGTATTCAGCAAGCGGCCGGCATCGGCGGTTTTTCCTTCTCTTAGTTTACATTCGGCCAGGCTGTAATAAATTTCGGCTAAGCGGATTTCGGCAAAATCCGCTTCGATCTTCCCGGCATCTTCATTTTTGTATAAGGGGTATTTTATCACGCACCAACCGGAGTTCTGGTCGGCATGGTTCCAGTCGGATATCATCGGGTTTGTTTTGCCATTCCATTCGTCCGAAGGTTTTTGCTCGGGCAAGCGGCCTTCAAAAAGTCCTACCTGATCCCGTAGATAAAGTTCCCAGCGTTCGCCGTCGTCTTTTACGCGCAGGTGCTCTCCTTCTTTCTCATAATCCAGATAGCCGAATAGCATCATGCCTTCCCGTTTCGAATTGCCCAGGTTGCGGTATTTTTTGAGGCGATAGTCTTCCGGATATTTCATGTATTTACGTACGGGCTTCCCCAATTGGAAAGTGTATTCTTTTCCTTCCAGGTCGAGTCCGGGGGTTAACGACCAGCAGGGATTCAACCAGCCCCAATCGGTAAAACCGAAGTAATCGTGGGCGCGGAAAGGGGCTACCCACAAATTGTAGCGGTTGCTATAATGCCAGTGGGAGCCGGAGAAGGTGCCGGTAAATGCGTAGATCAATTCGTCGCAGGTATCGTTGTTCCAGTCGAAGGGGGCGTCCCAGCGGTCGGCCAGGGCGTAGGGGCCGTAGTCGCCGTTGATTATTTTTTCGCAATAGTCGGCGCATTCTTTATAGCGGGGTTCGCCGATGTATTTTTCGGCATTCAGATAGAGGCGCACTAAGAGGGCGGCGGCGCCGGCCTGTGTCCATTCCATCTGGTTTATGCCGTTTCCGCCGAGGGCCGTTTTACGGGGTAAGAGCGGGATAGCGTCGAGTAGTTCTTTTTCGATATACGAGAAGGTTTCTTGCGGCGAAACTTGGGTGTCGGTCATTTCAGACAGGCTATAGGCCAAGGGGATGTGCCGGTACATGTCGAAGAGCGATAAATAGCACCAGGCGCGTTGCGTTTTTAATCCGATTTTAAGCCCGTCGAACTGTTCCTGAGGCATGCCGTAGTCGGCCGGATTTATTTTCTCTAAATCGTTGAGGGCCGCATTGCAATAGGTTACGCCTTTGAATTTCTCGTTATAGGCCGTATAGATATGGGCGTCTTCCGGACTCCATTGGTGTTGCCCTAAACGATAGATTTCATTCAGATTCCAGTGTCCTTGCCGGTTTAAGGTAATGATCTGGTCAGCCGTAGATTCTTGTAAACGTTGGATCGCGCCTTCGCCGCACTGAATAGACCAGAAGCAATGGTCGTAGGAAACCATACAAGCGCGGATAATATCTTCTTTGGTTTGAAAGAAATTCTCTGTGGTAATTCTGTCGTACAGGTTCTCGCTGAGATCCGTACAGGCTTGGCAGGCAAACAAGGCGGCGATAGCCAGCGATTTATATAGTTGTCGTAACATAATCATGGTGTATTAAACATTAAAAACCTAATTGAACTCCTACTACAATCTGCGTGGTAGACGGATAATACCCCCTATCGGCCGTAGCGCCGGGCGTGAGGCCATTGATGGGGTAACTCTGAGGATCGACACCTGTGAATTTGGTGAAGGTGGCCAGGTTCTTTCCCGTAATGTACAACCGCAGCGTATCGATCCATTTACCGGACGAACGAAGGGTGTATCCCAACGTGACGACGTCCAGTTTGAGATAATCGCCGGGTTCTATAAAATAATCCGAAGGAACATTGACCGCGTGGATAGAAGCGTTTTTACCGTAGGCTTCCTTCAATACGTTGTCGGAAGTGCCTTGCAACCCATAGTAACAAGCATGGATATTGTAAATATCAAAACCGAATACCCCCCGCAAGTAGACGGTGGCATCAAATTGTTTATACCGGAATGTTTGATTGAGCGAAGCCGTGAAGAGGGGTAAACCATTGCCTACGATCCGTTTATCTTCGTCTTTGGCCTCCGAAAAGGGGATCTGGGCCGTATTGTCTTTGTTCCATACCAGCCAACCACCGTTTTCATCCACTCCTGCATAGCTATAGGTGTAAAAGTTGCCGATCCGCTCGCCTTCGCGTAGTTCCTGGATGTCGTCGTCTATATTGGGGGAGGTCAGCCGAACCATACGCTGGTATTCCTTGGCTTCATACTGATCGTTGGAAAAACGCTGGAGTTGGTTGCCGTTCGTCGAGGCAACCAGGCCCAATGAATAACTGAAGTCGTTGCTTCGCACAGCTTCCACATTCACTTCCAACTCTATGCCCCGGTTTACCATGGTGCCTACATTCAGGAAGGTCTGGGGATGGAGGTTGATAGGCGCGGGCACGTCGTACCAGCCTAACAGATCCTGGGATTTGCGGTGGTAATAATTCAAACTGCCGTTTATACGGTGATCCCAAAGGGTGAAGTCCATGCCTACATTCCAGTTTACTCCTTTTTCCCAACGTAAATTGGGATTCGGATTGCTTAAGGGCCCCCAGCCTTGATAGAGTTCGCCGCGGTAGGTGACCGTACCATAGCCCTGCATGGTGGGTATCGAGAGGTAGGATTCAAAGTCCTGGTTGCCCGTCATACCGAAATCTCCGCGTAGTTTCAAATCGTTCAGCCAACTGAGGTTTCTCATAAAGCTTTCTTCGCTTATACGCCACCCGGCAGAGACAGCGGGGAAATAGCCCCACTTATGGTTCATGCCGAATTTGGATGATCCTTCATAACGTAAGGAGGCTGTGAATAAGTAGCGTTGTTTATAATCGTAGCTGGCACGGCCGAAAAAGGCGATCAACTTGGAATCGTTTTTCCAACTGTCGAAACCGGCTTCATCCGTTACGATGTTTTTATACCAGGTACCGTCTCCCAGCTTGTTGTAGGTCAAAGCATCAGATGTGAAATTGTAGTTCTCGGCATACAGACCGGAATTTTGAAAATATTGGTAGGAATAACCTCCCACAAACCGAAACGTATGCACATCCGTTTCGTACGAATAGTGGCTTACCCACTCCAAACTTTGTTGGATATTTTTACTGTATTGCCGGCGAGCATGTCCTTTTTTATTTGTCGACTCCGACAACTCCGTACTATAGGAGGGCTGGAAACTGTACGTAAAATTATCATTAATCTGCTGAGCCACCGTAACCTGCGTAGTTAGGGCATGATTACTTTCCTTATTCCATACAGCCAATAAATCGAGCGTACCGGTCACGTCCCAATCTAGGTATTTTACCTCTTCTCCGCTTAGATTCAATTTTAACGTTTCTACCGGATTGACCGCCCCGAACCCGACGGTTTTAAAATAAGTTTTCCCGGTCGGATCGTTAGGATTCTTAACAGGCTGAGTGGGGTTCAGGAATAAAGCGCTTTGATACACATTATAGTCCGCATGGTTCATTCGGATCATTCGCGGAGCCAAGTTCAATAAGAACTTATAGACATCCGTCTTCCCCTGATGCCTCACACTGAAACGCCCTCCTACCTCCTTTCGGTTCGAACGCAAATCAACCCCATCGGCATGCCGATAATCCACCGTAGCGCGGTAATTGTTTCTAAAGTTGCCACCGGATAAGGATAGGGTATGGCTATGGGCAACGGCCGGCCGCGTAATTTCTTTGAACCAGTCGGTTTCATACCCATAATCGTCGCCTCTTTTAT
Source organism: Tannerellaceae bacterium (assembly GCA_048403675.1). Lineage (GTDB taxonomy): Bacteria > Bacteroidota > Bacteroidia > Bacteroidales > Tannerellaceae > Parabacteroides. The sequence goes on from DBFJSK010000305.1 coordinate 4,414, forward strand.
AATGAAGGTGTCTAGTCCTAAAATAGCGTTACACCTAAAAAAGTAACGAAATGGAAAAGTCAGAAAGTAAGTACGTTAGACGTACACAAAAGGATTACAGCATGTCCTTTAAATTGTCAGTAGTTC
>DBFJSK010000306.1:0-20636 GCA_048403675.1 Tannerellaceae bacterium
GAGAGAACTATCGAAAAAAGAAAATCATCGTATAGCATACCCTGAAAAACAAACCCTGCAACCTGGTAATCAAATACAAGCCCCAAATAGAACCCCGCAATGAAAAACACAAACCGCCACCTTATAGCATCCGTCATTTTCCTGACAGCAATCGCCTGGTTTCTATTCTATTATTACCTATACCCCTACCACCAGTTCCATAAAGAACAAACCCTTCTCTTCCTTTACTCGGCCGACGCCCTCCAAGCTTATGCCACCCGCCCCGCCTGCCTGGCGCGCCTGGCAGGCGACTTCCTGACCCAGTTCTACTATTACGCCCCGGTAGCGGCCCTGGTAGCGGCAGCGGTCGCCGCCGCTACCGGCTGGTTAAGCTACCAGCTCCTTCGCCGGGGAAGCCCGGACTGGATAGCCGGGACAGCCGCCTGGCTGCTGATGAACTGGGAAATGCTCCGCTTCTCCGGACTGACCTACCCCCTCGCCTCCAGCCTTTCCCTGCTCGCAGGGCTGGGATTATACCTGCTCTACCGAACCCTGAAAAACCAAAGTTGGCGCATAGCCGGCAGCATCGCGGCTGTAGCAGCCGGTTACTACCTCTTCGGATACGGCGTGTATGTTTTTGCCTTAGCCGTCCTGCTGCAAGCCGCCACCGAAAAAAAAGCCGGTACCGCCACCCTGCTCATTCCCCTGCTCTGCCTGGCGTTGCCCCCGCTGGTGGGTGCCAGGCAAGGATTGACCCTGTCCCAAGCCTACGGATACCCCGCTACCGGTTGGTGGGACATCCCCGACCTGACCCACGAACGCCTGTTAGGACTGGACACGGAAAGCTACCTGGGCCACTGGAAAAAAGTAAAAGAACTCAGCCGCCCCGACTGCTCCATCAATGCCGTAACCTATTACTACAACCTGGCCAATGCCGCCGAAGGGCGCCTTTGCGACGGGCTGCTGGATCGCCAAGACCCCAACATACAAGGCCTCTTTCTCCCCGTCAGCGCGCAATCCTCCTACCTCTCCACCCTTTTCGCCGCGGAAGGCTGGTTCCGGCTGGGCGACATGACGATGGCGGAACACGCCACCCTGCTGGGCCTGATTTTTTCCCCCAACCACCAAGGTACGCGCATGCTCAAACGCCTGGCGGAAATCAACTTGATTAACGGCGACGAAGCAGCCGCCCTGAAATACCTGCGCATCCTGTCGAAAACTCATTTTTACCGGCAGTGGGCCGCCGCGAGGCTTGCCGGTCAGGAAACCGAAGAGGTCAAAAAATGGCTGGCCGCTCAAAGAAAGCACATCCCCCGGGAAGACACCCTGCGCACTTCCACCACCGATATCGTCAAATCCCTCCGCCATTTGCTGCGCGCGAACCCTCAGAACGAAATGGCGCGCGACTATTTGCTTTGTTTTCATCTACTGACCAAAAATATACCGGGTTTCCTGGAAGATTATCTTCCCGAACCCGGCAAAGCCCCCCGCCGCCTCTATGCCGAGGCCCTGCTTATCGGACTGGTACAACGCAAAGCCACATCCGAAGAAATTGAAAAAACGATTGTCGATCCTCAAATCATGCAAGCTTTCAAAGCTTACACCCAAATGCACCGGCAATACCGGGGAAGCCCCTCGGCCTTAACCGCCCGATTCGGCAAAACCTATTGGTTTTACTACCATTACGCCTCCATTTAAGAAAAAGAAAGATGAAAAATAAGCTCATAAAGACACTCTGTATCCTGCTGATAGCCGGATGGACAGCCTGCCGGCCCCAGCCGGAGAACGTAACCGATACGCCGACCGCCGCCCCGATTTACCCGGACTACGCGGGGGTAACGATACCTTATAATATAGCTCCGCTCAACTTCCTGATACGCCAAGAAGCCTCAGCGGTATACGCAACCGTCTGCGGGCCTCACGACAGTTTGAGTGTCAGCGGAAAACAAAAAATCTGTTTTCCCGCGGCACGGTGGAAACAACTGTTGGAAAAAGAAAAAGGAGAAACGCTCACCGTCATCCTCCAGGCCCGGATCAAAGGGGAATGGCTCCGTTATCCCGCTTTTACCTGGTACGTGGCGCCCGATCCCGTAGACGGCTACCTCAGCTACCGTCTTATCGAACCCGGCTACGAGGTATGGAACCAGATCCGGATCGTGGAGCGAAACGTGCAAAATTTCGAAGAAAAAATACTGGCCGACAACAATTTGGTGGAGGGCAATTGCATGAACTGCCATCTCTACGGCAACCACGACGGCAACCTGTCGATGTTGCATGTACGCGGAGAAAAAGGGGGCACTGTTCTCAACCGCCACGGCCGATTACGCAAACTCCGGTTGAAAAACGAAGCTACCCTTTCGGCAGCCGTCTACGGCGATTTCCATCCCTCCGGCCGGTACGGCGTGTTCTCCACCAATCTCATTATTCCCGCCTTTCATGCCAAGGGAAGCCGCCGGTTGGAAGTATACGACACGGCCTCCGACCTGGTCGTAGCCGATTTCGATAAAGATCAACTTCATCTTTCCCCCCTCACTTCCCGCAAAGACGTATTGGAAACCTTTCCCACCTTTTCGGCCGACGGCCAATGGATTTACTACTGCGCCGCTCCGGCCCTGCCGCTGCCCGACAGCATCCACGCTTTGCATTACTCCCTGTGCCGGATCGCTTTCGATACCCAGCAAGGCCGTTGGGGCCAGCAGATCGACACCCTTTGGAACGCCGACGTGCGCCAAGGTTCCGTCTGCTTTCCCAAAGCCTCGCCCGACGGAAAATACCTGCTCTATTCCGTAGCCGATTACGGCACCTTCCCCATCTGGCACCGGGAAACCGATCTGCAACTGCTCGATCTCGCTACCGGCCGGATTGATTCCCTGGCCACCGTCAATTCGTCGCTCTCGGACACCTATCACAGTTGGTCGTCCAACAGCCGTTGGTTCGTATTCGCCAGCAAACGCGACGACGGACAGTTCGGCAAACCCTATTTCGCCTATATCGACGCCGGCGGGAAAACCGGCAAGCCCTTCGTTCTTCCCCAACAAGACCCCGAACGATACGACAATACACTCAAATCGTATAATATTCCGGAGCTTTCAGCCAGTTCCGTACCCTTCGACGCCGTGGACATTCAAAAGTTATACGAACAATAGCCTCTTGTTCCGTTTCCGAACGAAAGCCGAAAGCGCTCTTTTTCACCCGCTCAAAAAAGTGCTCCGAAAGCCGGCAAACCGATAAAAATTATACAATAAGCCCACGGCAGTGGGAAAAGCGCCTACCTGCATGGCTATCTAGCTGATTATCATAACTTTTTAATCAGCCTAAAATTCCATGCTTATGCAATCCGAATTTCACTGGCATGAAAAAGGAAACGGATGCTTATGCAATTCCAATTCCATGCTTATGCAATTTCCGGCGCTTGCGAAGACGGAAAAAAATTGAACAATAAGCCCTCGTCTTTTACATCAACAGCCCCTTCGGTAATTAACATATGTTTTATAACACAATGAAAAATTACCCTAAACTGATAGAATTTTCGCCTTCCTCCCCGGGCCGATATTCGCTACCTTTCCCCGCAAGCCTTCTATTTTCGACTGTCTGTGGCTCCGCCCCCCCTCCGACACCGGTTTTTAATGCCTTCAAAATTGATAAAGAATCATTAATACCGGCAAAAATTCTACTTGATTCCACCCAACCCCCGCTTCTATCTTTGCAATCAAACAAAACGCATTAATCTTTAATCAAATAGTATGAACAAAAAACTAGCTTTCTCCTGCTTGCTTGGCGCGTTCGCACTTTCGGGTTGGGCACAGCAAACAATGACCGTAAAAGGTACGGTAAAGGACGCGGAAAACAATCCGGTCATAGGAGCCACGGTTCTCGTCAAAGGCACCACGCAAGGGACGACGACCGACATCGACGGGAATTATACACTCACCGTTCCCCAAGGAAAAATTCTCGAATTTTCGTATGTCGGATTACAGAAATCCGAAGTACCGGTAGGAAATAAGAACGTCATCAACATCACGATGGCCGCCGGCGAACAACTGGACGAAGTGGTTGTCATCGGCTACGGTACCATAAAGAAAAGCAACCTTACCGGCGCCGTATCCTCCGTGTCGGGAAAAGAATTGCAAGCCAACATCGCCCGTAGCGCCTCCTCGGCCCTGCAAGGACGCGTAGCCGGCGTATCCGTTTCCTCGGCCACCGGGCAACCGGGCCAAGCGATGAACATCAACATCCGCGGCGTCAGTTCGCTCAGCTCCACCAATCCCCTGTATGTAATCGACGGCATGTACGGCGATATTAATATGGTCGATCCTTCGGACATCCAGTCCATCGAAGTGCTCAAAGACGCTTCGGCTGCTGCCATCTATGGTTCGCGCGCTGCCAACGGCGTGGTGTTGATTACAACCAAAGGCGGACATAAGGAAATGCCCACGCGGGTAGAAGTGAACGCCTACACCGGCGTACAGACCGTAGCCAAAACGCTGGATGTGATGAACACGTCCGAATACCTCAATTTCTGCAAACAATACAACGTGGGGCAGACCGTAGCCGAATTTACCAACGGCAACGGCATCGATACCGACTGGCAAAAAGAAACCTTCCGCACCGCCCTGGTAAGCAAGGTCAGCCTGAACGTATCCGGAGGAAATAAGACATCGACCTACAACGTATCGGGCAGTTACCTCAACCAACAAGGTATCGTGAGAACGACCGGCTACGAAGCCTGGAACCTGCGTGCCAAAAACACCTTCTCCCTGCTGAACGACCATGTGCGCATCGGCTCCACCTTGCTGCTTAAAATGTGGGATAAAGATTACGACGACCTGAGCTACACCGCCCCGCTGCGCAACCTGACGATGGTACCCGTCTATGACAACGAGAACCCCTTCTACGGCCGTTGGGGATACGTGGAAAGCTGGGGAAAAGGCTCGGACAACCCGGTAGGCTGGGTAGAATCGCACGACTATCAGAAGCATGGAGTAGACGTGTTGCTGAACGGCTACGCCGAAGTGGATCTGGGGCTGAAAGGACTGAAATACAAACTCAATGTGGGCGCCGAACGCTTGCAACGCCGCGGATTCAAACATACCGAACCTTTTTATTTCGGCCCTTATTCGAAGATCACGCAAAACGAACTAAGCGAAGATACCAGTTGGGATGCTACCTGGTTGATTGAAAATACGGTCAATTACGACAACACCTTCGGCAAACATACCGTATCAGGCTTAATCGGTTACTCGGCCCAGCGATACAATTACCGGAATTTCTACGCAGCCCGCAAAGGAATGGCCGACGGTATTTTCGTTCTCAACAACGGGCTTTCGGATACCTCTACCAACGGGGGAGAAGCCGGCGCCAATACGCTGGTATCGCTCTTCGCCCGCGGTATGTATAGCTACGACAGCCGCTATATGATTACCGCCTCCGTCCGTCGCGACGGTTCGTCGAAATTCGCCGACGGCCACCGGTACGGCGTATTCCCCTCCGCCTCGATCGGTTGGAATATAATGAACGAACAATTTTTCGAAAACGCGAAAGAAACCGTCAACGAATTGAAACTCCGTCTGAGCTACGGTACATTGGGTAATCTGAACGGGGTGGGCAATTACGCCACCCAAAGCACCGTGAACTCCGGCTACAACGCCGTGCAAGGGGGTAACTGGTGGATGGGCGCCACCACCGGCGCGGAATGGGTTTCGCCCAGCCAAATCACCTGGGAAAAGACGAAAACCTTTAATGTCGGCGCCGACTTGGGCTTATGGGAAAACAGAATCAGCCTGAGCGCCGACTATTTCGTACAGCGTACCGATGGTTTGTTGCTGGGCATCAACCAGCCGGGCAGCTCGGGTATGAGCGGCACGCCGACCTACAATGCCGCCACGGTCGATAACAAAGGGTTGGAAATCTCCTTGAACCACCGCAATACCGTAGGCGAACTTTATTACCACGTGGGTGTGAATCTATCGGCAATCAAGAATACACTGAAAGAAATCACCACCCCTACTAAACAGGAATTCACCGGGTTCAACCCGCACGGCAAAGGAGATATTACCTGGGCTAAAGTAGGCAAACCGATCGGTTCGTTCTATTTGGTAAAAACCGACGGGATCTTCCAGAACCAGGCCGAAATCGATGCCTATGTAAATGCCAATGGAGAAAAAATACAGCCGTATGCTGTACCGGGCGATCTGAAATTCGTCGATTTCGACGGCGACGGCAATATCGACAACCAGGATCAGCAATACGTCGGCAGCCCCTTCCCCAAGTTGACGATGGGTTTGAGCATGGGCCTGGAATACAAAGGGATCGATTTGAACTTGTTCTTCGACGGTAATTTCGGCAACAAAGTATTCAACGCCGTACGCTATTATACCAGCTATATGGACGGCGGCTTGCAGAATCTCTCGGCGGAAATGCTCGATGCATGGACCGCGAACCATACAAATACCGACGTACCCCGGTATGTAACGGGCAACGACCTGAACAACACCGATTGGGCAATTACCGACCGCTGGTTGGAAAACGGCTCCTTCTTCCGCCTGAAAACGCTGGAATTAGGATACACGCTGCCGAAAGCCTGGACAAGCAAAGCTTTATTGCAGAGCGTACGTATTTATACGGCGATGGACAATCTGTTCACCCTTACCAGTTACAAAGGGTATACGCCCGACCTGGGGGTAAACGACGGCGACGGCGCCACCGGGCAAACCACTTCTTCCACTACGATGACCCGCGGTTGCGACGACGGACGTTATCCGACGGCCCGGGCCTTCACTTTCGGTTTACAGGTTAATTTCTAATCCAATTACGTAAAAAGACAAAGAAAATGAACGTATCATTCAAAACATACATGGTAGGTCTGGCAATGGGATCGTTATGTCTCTCCTCTTGCAACGAATCCGACTTCCTGACCGAAATCAACCAGAACGCCCCTTCCGATTTGACCTTCTGGAAGGACGAAGCGGATGCCAGCAAAGGCCTGGCGGCAGTATACAATCAGATGGCCGAGAAAAATTACGGGTATTTCAGCGGTTATGAAGGCTATATGCACCTTCAAATGCGCGCCGACGATTTGTTCCCCACGCGTGGAGAAGAACCCGGCACCTGGGCCGTTCTCTCTTTCAACAATACCAGCGACGGATACAATGTATGGGGGCAGTTATATAAAATCATCCAACTGGCCAATACCTTTATTTATAATGTAGATAAGGTAGAGATGGATGCGGCCGAAATGGCCCAGATGAAAGGAGAAGCGGCCTTTATGCGCGGTTACTGTTACTTCCTGATTTATTGCAACTTTGGCCGGGGTATTATCCATACCTTACCGACCGGTTTGGAAGTGGGGGATTCGTTTATTCCCCTTTCTTCGGGCGAAGAGGTGCTGGCGCAGGCCATCGCCGATTTCCAGCAAGCCAAAGGGGTGTTGCCCGCTACGCGACCGGAAGGCGAACAGGGCCGTATCACCCAAGGGGCGGCCGTAGCCATGCTGGGTAAAGCCTACGTATGGCAACAAAAATTTGCCGAAGCGAAAGCGGAATTCGAATCGATTATGGGGCAGTACGATCTGATGGAAAATTATGAAGATAATTTCCGCGACGATCATGAATTCAATAAAGAATCTGTCTGGGAAATTAATTATGCCGACTTCGGAGATGCCGGAGACACCTGGGGGAGCAACATCGGCGCCAACCAGTATATGGGGAATGTGTTGGCCCACTATTTCGGCCCGCAGCTTCCCGAAGGCAAGGGGGGATGGTATAAGATGCAGCCTTCTCCCTGGTTGGTGAAAGAATTTATTTCCGAACCGCGGGCACAAGGCGCCGACTCGCGCTGGGACAAGCGTTTGTATACCAACTGTTTCTTCAAATATTCGGATTACAACGATACAAAACCCGACGAAACCTGGTACAACGGGTTCGCCTTCGACGATTTCTGGCAGATTAATGTAGACGGAAAGATGAAAGACGGCCATCCGGGTTATCCCGAAATCGAGGGCAAAGAAGGACGGTTTATCTGGAAGAAATTCTCCTGCTGGTGGAATGAAAAGGGATGTACGATGTACGATAATCCGGGCGGACGAGTGAATAACTTACGCCTTATGCGTTTCGCCGAAGTCTTGCTGCTGCATGCCGAATGCGCCTTGGAAACGGGCAACTTGAACGCCGCCGATGCCGATTTGCAACGAATTCGCCAACGCGCCGGACTGCCGGACAAGCACTTCACCGACCCGACTGCCCTTCGGGAAGAAATACGCCACCAGAACTTACTGGAGTTGGCCGGCGAATGTCAACGCTGGTTCTACCTGACGCGCTGGTATGCGTATCCGGAATTGAAGGCCTTGCTGGTTGCCCGCAAAGATCCGGGTCAGAACGTAGCGAATTTTATGGAAAAGCATAGGTATCTGCCGATTCCGCAAGGCGAAATCAATACGAACCCCATGGCCGAGCAATCCGAATTATGGAAATAACCGGCTCCTGTTAATCACTCGTAGAGGCATCCCCCGCACGCAGGATGCCTCTACCGTTTTACACCTTATAAATATGCTGATTATGATAAAAAAGTGTTGGATAATGTCGTGGATGGCGGTTTGTTTGTGCACCCTGGGCAGTCTGTTCCTGACCGGTTGCGGCGAAGAAGAAGAACCGGCCTGGATGCGGCCCGAAGGATTCGACCGCATCGATACGTATATCAAAGAAGGTATCTTGTTGAAAACCTGTACAGAAGAGAACGGCCGTTATACCCTTACTTTCGAGAATCGAACCACGATGGAATTGCCTGCCGACGGCATCGACCGGGTAGAATACAAAGCAGACAAATGGATGACTGTGTTTACCCTTACCAATAACCAGGAATATAGCATACCCACACTGGGCGAATCGCTCGACGGGTTTGTAAAAGAAATAAAGGTGAATCCTTCGGGCTACTGTCCGCTGGCGGCGATTGTCCGTTTGGATTTGCCTGCCAAAGGAGGCTTCAAAGTAAAAGTGCACGCTAAAAAGGGAGCCGCCACGCCGGATATAGCACATCGCTTTGGTTTTGTAGACAATTACGCGCAAGAAGTCGTCGTATTGGGTTTGTATGCCGGTTATACGAATCAGGTCGATCTGATTTTTACCGACAAGGAGGGAAACGAACGAGGAAAAACATCGGTGGAAATTCCAACGGCTCCCCTGCGTATCAAACGCATGCCGCGCCACCATACCGTGGTGCGGAAAACCGACCGGATGGAGCCGGGACTGACCTTGATTGCCTGTCCAGGCGAAAGTGAAATGGATACCTCGCTTCCATACATGATCGATGCCGACGGGGAAGTGCGATGGGTGCTGGATTGGCAGTCCTCGAAAGACTTGTTGCATATCGGCGCGCAATGCGGCCTCAGCCGGATGAAAAACGGTCATTATGCGGTAGGCGATTTCAATAATAACCAATTGGCGGAAGTGGATGTACTGGGAAATGTAGTGAATCGCTGCGAGCTGGGCGCCAAAGGCTATAGTTTCCACCACGAGGTGTTTGTGGAAACCGACAGTAAATGGCTGGCGGCTGTTTCCAAAAGCAGCGCCAAACGAACCGACGGCACGAGCCGGATATTAGATCATATCGTGGAATTCGATCCGATCGGCGGCACGGTGGTAAAAGAATGGGATATGGCGACTTTGCTGGATACAGCGCGTTACGGACGAATCGATCAGGATATCCCGGGGGCCGAATACTATGGCCAGAGTGCTTCCAACTGGTTGCACAACAACGGGGTGACGGAAATGAACGGGCAGATTCTGGCCACCGCCCGTTGGCAGGGGGTCTTTCTTTTCTCGCGTGAGGGAGATTTGAAATGGATCATTGCGCCACATACGAACTGGCGTCCGGAATATAAAAAATATTTGTTGCAGCCGCTCGACAAAAACGGCCGTCCGATTACAGACCCGGAAGTTTTGGAAGGCAGAAAATCGCATCCGGATTTCGATTGGGCCTGGGGGGTACATTGCCCCAAAGGGCTGCCGAACGGGAACGTGCTGGTATTCGACAACGGGTATTGCCGGAATTATGTGGCCCGTAAGGCGAACGATCCGTTATCGTACAGCCGGGCGGTGGAATATAAAATCGACGAACGCGACAGGACGATTCGGCAAGTGTGGAGTTACGGCCGCGAAAGGGGGCTTCCTTGTTATGCACCAGCCACTTCGGGGGTATACTATTTGCCTCAAACGGGCAACCGGTTGTTTTGCCCTTCCACCGGACAGCAGTTGCAAGGGGGAGCCTCGGGAGGCCGGGTGATCGAGATCGATCCCGCCACCAACGAAGTAGTTTATGAATTGGAGGTGCTAACCAGTTCTTACATGGCTTTTCACCGGGCGAGCCGGCTGGCTTTGTATCCGGATAATTTATAATTCTAAGATATGGATTTAATCAACATGAAGAATCAGTTCAAACCACGTTGGGAAAAACTTCGCGCAGCGCATGAGAGGCTATTGGAGCGGAAGAACAGGGGCGTGGAGGAAAATAACGGAATCGTTTGTCGCTATATCTATCCGGTGCTTACCCGCGAACATGTTCCTTTGGAATGGCGATACGATATGAATCCCGAAACAAACCCGTATCTGCTGGAACGGATCGGCGTGAATGCGGTGATGAATTCCGGAGCTATCAAATGGAAGGATAAATATTTGCTGATGACCAGGGTGGAGGGCGCCGACCGCAAATCGTTTTTCGCCATCGCCGAAAGTCCGAACGGCATCGACGGGTTTCGTTTTTGGCAGCGCCCGGTTGCTTTGCCTGATACCGATCCGGCCGAAACCAATGTGTACGATATGCGCCTGACCGCACATGAGGATGGCTGGATATACGGCATTTTTTGCAGCGAACGGCACGATCCGGCAGCCGCCCCCGGCGATCTGTCGGCAGCGGTAGCCCGCGCCGGCATCGTTCGTACCCGCGACCTGCGCCGGTGGGAGCGTTTACCCGACTTGGTCTCGGCCAGCCAGCAGCGGAACGTGGTTTTACATCCTGAATTTGTAGGGGGGAAATATGCAATGTATACCCGCCCGCAAGACGGATTTATCGACACCGGAAAGGGGGGCGGCATCGGCTGGGCGCTCATCGACGATATGACCGACGCGAAAGTTCTCTCTGAACTCATCCTGGACAAACGCCACTATCATACCATTAAAGAGGTGAAAAACGGGGAAGGTCCTCACCCCCTGAAGACACCCCGGGGCTGGTTGCATCTGGCTCACGGTGTCAGAGGGTGTGCTGCCGGCCTGAGGTATGTGCTATACCTTTATATGACAGCGCTCGACGATCCGACACGTGTCATCGCGCAGCCCGGCGGTTATTTCCTGGCTCCCGAAGGGGAAGAGCGCATAGGCGACGTATCGAACGTGGTATTCTCGAACGGTTGGATTGCCGACGACGACGGCCGGGTACTGATTTATTACGCCTCAAGCGATACCCGGATGCACGTAGCCGAATCTACCCTCGATCTACTGACAGATTACTGCCTGCACACACCGGCCGACGGCTTGCGCTCGGCCGCATCGGTAGCGCAGATCAACGCATTAATCGATAAGAACGAACAGTACAAGGCGCTGTGAAAGAAACTCCGATTTACTATTTATTTTTGCTGCTGTTTCTCGGATGGGGGAAAAGGTGCGGGGCAGGTTTTCGCCGGATAGCCTCTCCGTATCTTTTCATACTCTATACGCGCTGGTTTGGAGTGGCCACAGCGCATTTTGCGGTATATCCCCTCTGTGAAGCGTGCGCGCCGCAAGGTTCCGGGCGCGATAGCCTTGCACGAACAAGGTAGTTTCTCTGAAAAGGAGGTGCCAACGCCGCCCCGTTCCCAGAGTCATCCGTTCACTCCGTCCGTGCCATAGCCGGAAAAAACGGATTGCCATAAGGAGGCTCCTGCGACTGGTAAGGAAATTCCAGTTCATAAACAACTTCCTCGCGGGACGCCACCAAACCGTACCCGTTACGGATATTGGTATAGGTCGGGATCGGTTCCCGAAGTCCCGCGTCTCCCAAAATATCGTTTTGTTCCTTTTGCAACGCTCTCGACCGGCGATATAAATAATAAGAACGCGAAATCGAGCTGAGCGAGATCCGGCAATAGTTCCGGCAACGGATTTCTTCGTCGCGATAAGAGAGTTCGGGATCGGATATCGTCAATTTCAAGGTCATTTCTTGGCCGTCGGCTCCCTCGTCGGTCAGCAGAAAACCGCGATAGAACACCGACTGGTAAACGTCCCGATCCATATCGCCGTTTTCCAGCGGCGAGTTTTCATCGATCGAAATTTTCAACCACGGCCAATACCCGTACACCAGCGTGTCGGCATCGACCACCCGGTCGCCTTTTTGCCAGAAGCGTTTGGACGAAATCGTAAGCAGGTAAAAGTTTCGTTCGCCTGCAAGGTCTTTCATGCGGATAGAAATTTCCAAATCGTCCCATTCATATCCCCACGTGCCTACCCGGTGGCGGCTGAGGGTATCTACCGACAAAATAGCCGTTTTACCCGGTATCTCGGTCTTCCCCGAAACGATACCGTAATCGGGCGTACGGGCTGTAATTTCCAACCGGTCGCCCACCGCCGGCCGGTAACCAGGCAGCCGGTACCATCCCGGAGCGGCTTCTTTTTCCAACTTTCCCTGCCATCGGTCATTGACATAAAGTTCCACCTGGGCATCTTCGATGGAAGCCGCCGCGTCTGCGCTGCCCTTCTTTTCTGTATCGCTTGCCGTGCGCGACAGATTCGCCCGCACCAGCGAGTCGGAACAAAACATGGCATTCAATACGGCATGCGGGGCGGGGGGATCGATTTGGATCTCTTCAAACTGATAGCAGGAAGTGCATCCGGCCAACAAAGCTATGATGTAAACCAGTAAGCGATTCATGGTCGTTTCAGAATTTATACGTATAGGAAAACGAAGGAATAAGGGGTACATACCCTTTCTGTACGGCGCGCCAGCTTCCGTCATGGTTTCTTTCCAACGATTGGATATGAAACGGATTGAGCCGGCAATAGGCATTATACAGACTGATATTCCAGATACCCAAATGGCCTTTTTTAGTCTGCCGATAAATATTCACGCTGAGGTCGAGCCGGTGGTAATCGCCCAGTTTGACAGCGTTGCGCCGGAATATCGGTTCGTACACCCATCCGTCCCCGGTTGCACCCGGATAGGGGGATGCCGTTTCAGGCGAAAATACCGGGTAGGAATCGAGGGCTACCGTCACCCGGTTGCCCGACAGATAAGTCCAGGCCGCGCTTACCTCTACTTTCCGGCTTAGATGATAAGCCACGGCGATATTCAGTTTATGGCGATTATCGTACTTAGCGGGGAAACGGATGCCGGCATTCACCGTACCGTCCTGAAAATACCGGTCGGCCCAGGCTAAGGTATACCCTATCCAGCCCGTCAGTCGTCCGGCCGGTTTGCGCACCATCGCTTCCAGCCCGTAGGAACGCCCTTCACCCATCGACACCTTTTCGTCCCAATGTACATATTTAGGGAAAAGCGAAGCGCCGTCGCGGTATTCAATCAAATTATTCATTTTTTTATAGTAAGCTTCCAAGGTAAAGTCGAGGGTTTTTCGAAGCTGGTAATACATGCCCCCGCATACCTGATGGGAAACCATCGGACGTATTTTTTCCGTTACCGGCACCCAAATGTCCGAAGGCAGGTTCAGATAAGCATTCGAAAGCTGATGTACATATTGATCCATCTTGCTGTAGGATGCTTTCACGGCCCAGTCGGGGCGCATCAGGTAGCGGAAAGAGAGACGGGGCTGCAACGAAAAATAGGTACGTCCCTGCACCTGGTAGGTACAGAGGCGCATACCGACATTTGTTTTCCAACGATCCGACACTGTCCAGTCGTCTTCCATATACAAAGCGCCTTCATGCGCGCTTACCCATTGATTGGCGTAGATATCCTGCTGGTGGGTGGGCGCGCCGGAAATATCAGAGAAGGTATGGATCGTCCAATGTTGTTCCGGACGGTATTGGTGGTATAAATAATCCGAACCGAACCGGATCCGGTGGGCCGGTACAGGCAGGTAATCGAAATCGATTCGGTTGCCGATGTCTTGTATATATGAACCTCTTATCGTATTCTTTCCGGAAGACAGCGATTTCCAGGTTATTTCATCGTATTTTTCTTCAATTTCCCACATCCGCGCCTGAAAACGGGAGTAATTTCCCGTCACGTTCAGAAAAAGCTTATTATTGAATACATAGCTCCAGTTCACCGAGCCTACGAAATTTCCCCAGCGCCACTTCAAATCGGAAAAGGAAAGCGAATCGTTTTTCCCTCCCCAGCGTATGCGGTCTTGTCCGGCATAGACTCCGACCGAGAGACGGCTACGGTCGGAAAATACATGACTGATTTTGCCGTTCAGATCGTAAAAGGAATACCCGGCTTTGTTGCGCTCCTTATGTATTTTATTCAAGATCGCCAGTGTCGGGGCGGTAATCATATCCATCCAGGTACGACGAAAGGCCAGGTAAAAAGAAGTTTTCTTCCGGATCAGGGGTCCCTCCAGGTAAGCGGTAGCCGACAACAAACCGATCGACAGGCCGCCATGATATTTTTGCCTGTCTCCGTCTTTCATCCGCACATCCACCACCGACGACAAACGGCCGCCGTAACGAGCCGGGAAGTTGCCTTTATAAAACTCCACGTTTTTCACCGCATCGGGATTGAAAGTAGAGAACAGCCCTCCCACATGGTTGACATGATAGACCGGATTGCCGTCGATTAAGAACAGGTTTTCGTCGGCATTCCCGCCGCGCACCAATAAGCCGGTCAATCCTTCCGTGCCGGGCGATACGCCGGGAATATGTTGCAAGGTACGAAACAAATCCGGTTCCCCGAACAGCGAGGGAACTTCGTGTATTGTACGCGAAGAAAATTCGATACTGCCCGTACGGCTGCTCAATAAATCGGATGATAAGGCATGTCCTTCCACCACGACCTCTTTCAACAGGGCCGAAACGGCCGCCGAGAAATCCAGCACGGTATCCTTGTGCAATTCGAAACTGTGTTCCGCCGTTTTATAGCCTACATACGAGGTACGTAATTTGACACGCCCCGGGGGAAGCGTCAAGCTATAGAAACCATAATTATTCGTTAAGGTTCCTTTGCCGGATAATGCGTCTTGTAAAGTGGCATTAATCAGGCTCTCGGAAGAGGTGGAGTCGCGGATAAACCCACTGACGGTGTACAAACGAGGTTTCCGTTTGAGAATGATATAACGCCCGGAAAAGGTGTAGGCCACCGACAAGGGGACGAACAACCGATCGAGACAAAGCGATAATTTTTCGCCCCGGGCAAGCAGCGTAACGGGGGGAAGCGTGTTCAAAAGAGAGGATTCGTAGGAAAATGTATATCCCGACTGATGCTCGATGGAATCCAACGCCACTCGCAGGGGCTGCTGTACCAGATGTAGCCTGAGCGACGGCACATCCGTTTGTGCCGCCAGGCGAACAGCGCCTAAACAGAGCCAGAGTAACAGATATATTTTCCCGGTACGCATTTTTATTTACTTGATTTGCACGGAAGTAGAATCTTTTAGCAACGCACGCAGATCGAAAGTTTCCGAATCGATGCGATACGCCGCGACCAGGCCGATCCCCCCCACCACATTATGGTATAAAAGGGCCGGATCGGCCAGGCCGTAATCGGAAAGCGAATTGGCCCCTTGCCGGATAAGCGAAAGGACATACCGGTAATAGTCTTCCGAAAAAGAATATAAGCACACCACATACTGTTCTTCCCGGTCGGAGGTGGTATCGACGCGGGAATAGACTAGAGTAGACACTTTCAGGGTATACCGCTGTCCATCGATCTGTTCATCGGAAAAGGGGTAAACCAACCCCGGCACATAGCTCTCCGAAGTAAACAAATCGTCGAAAATAGTGCCGGTGCGGCTGAAAAGAGGTTCTTCGCTATAGTCTAATATAACCTGCTCGGAGTCGTATCCCTGGCCCGAGGGAGTGTGATTAAGAAATTTCCGGTATACCCTTAAACCGTAATAATTCCGTCTGCCCGGCGGATCCTGCAAAGTGATATACATCTTCATCTGCTGATAGCCGGAGGTATTTCCGGCCATACTTATCCGTATATTTTCGAGCTGGCCTTTTTCCGGAATGCGGTCTGCGCCCTCGACCGGCTCGAAGCCGTCGGCTTCCACTTTCAATTCGATGGAATCGCCGGCAGCAGGCCGTACGGTAGAGATATAAACGCCTCTTTCGAGCAAGCTGTCGGCCGGAGAAGCGGGAATTTCCCACTGAAGCCATTCTTTGAATTGTCCGTTTAACCAGAGTGCCACCCGGGCGTCGGGCAACGCCGCAGGAGTGGGAAACTGGCCGGCAATCCAACTTTGGGATATTTCGGAAACGACCAGGGAATCGGCCGTGATAAAAGCGTGTAGCACGAGATGGGAATCCGGGTCTTTCACTTTCAGCTCGAAATCGGTGTAACAACCGGCCAAACCGACGACTAGCGCCAAAAGAGAAACAGCATAGCGGAAATAGTTCATAACATGCTAAAATTTATAGGTGTAACTAAACGAAGGGATGACAGGTAATAAAGAAAAGGTCTGTACCTCCCAGGAATTAACCCCGCTCACGACTTGCGGCCCCCCGGGGTTTCGATATAAACGAACGGAAACGGGATTCATGCGGCAGTAGGCATTGTATAAACTGAAATTCCAGATTCCCATCCGGCCTTTCTTTTTCGGGCAGTAAAGGCTGACGCCTAAATCCAACCGGTGATAGGCGGGCAACTGCACATTATTCCGGCTGTCGGTATAAAAACCGGCATAAGACGGGCCGTAATAATAATCGTATTGCCAATTCCAGCTGGGAACAACGGCATGCCCCACTTCCCCCAGATGATATTCTTCTATCGGTACGGTTTGCCAATTGCCGGAGGCATATGTCCAGGCAGCGGTCAGTTCGATTTTAGGGTTCAGTTTATACGCTCCCACGATGTTCAATTTATGCCGGTTGTCGAAACGCGAGGGAAAACGGCGCCCGCGATTCAGTTCCGGAAACAGCCTGTCGCTCCACGATAAGGTATAACCTACCCAACCGGTCAGCCGACCGGTTGGTTTCTTAACCAGGGCCTCCAATCCGTAACTGCGGCCGGAGCCTTCCGTAACATAGTTTTCCCAGGAAGAGGTGGCCGGAAGCAAATATTTATAGTCGCGGTATTCGAGCAAATGATCCATCGTTTTGTAATAGCCCTCCAAAGAACAATCGAAGCCGCAGAGCCGGTCGGTATACAACCCTACGGAACCGATACGCGACTTCATCGGCCGGATGCGGCGACCCACGGGAAGCCATAAATCGCTCGGAATAGCCAGATAAGTTTCGCTCAAAAGATGTACGTATTGATTCATTTCGACATAGGAGGCTTTGATGGAAAAACCGGGCAGGAAGCGGTAACCCAGGGCCAGACGCGGACGCAACGCCGCATAGCTTTTTCCGGCGGTATGAAAATAAGAAAAACGAAGTCCCAGATTTAGTTTCAACCGTGAGGCTACTTCCCAGTCGTCTTCTGCATAGGCCGCCAGTTCGTGGCCGCTGTCGTTGGCTCCGGAATAGCCTTCGCTCCAATCTGTTTGAACAATTTCGTCGCGGTAGGCGGCATAGGTTTTCCGCGACTCGGGACGGTATAAATGGAAAGTATATTCCCCGCCGGCTTTTACGTGATGGCGGGTGGAGGGCAGATAATCCAATTGAAATTTCAGGCCTGCATCTTCGATACGGGAACGGTTTTTTTGTGTTTTGGCCGACTGGTTGATCCAGTCGCCGGCCGTATCTTTTCCCCATTTGTGTCCGGATTCGGTATCTACTTTCGAGCGATAGCGGGAGTACACAAAGGAAAAATTGGCGAAGAGTTTATAATTCATCCGGTAGTTCCATGCCAGCGAAGAGGCCAGGTTGCCCCAACGCCATTTGAACCGTTCGTGTTCTTCGGCCGGGTATTGCTCGGCATTGGCAAAATCGTTGTAGACATTATGTACTTTCAGAAAATCGTCGCCATAGTAAAGGCCGGCGGCTAAACGGCTTCTATCCGAAATCAAATGATTGATTTTAACGTTCAGATCGTGAAAGGCGTAACGCATCCGAATGTCGTTGTGGGTGGTACCGATCGCGTTGGCTAACGCAAAAGCAGGCCCCGAAAGCACATCGAACCAGGTGCGGCGCAAGGCGACATTAAAAGACGTCCGTCCTTTGACTAATGGCCCGGAAAGATTCAGTTTGCCGGCAATCAATCCGATGGTAGCGCTCCCGTGATAATGATACATATCGCCGTCGCGGGTGTGTACATCGACTACCGACGACAACCGTTCGCCGTACCGCGCCGGAATACTTCCTTTATAAAAGCCGGCCAGTTTAACGGCGTCGGGGTTGAAAGCTGAAAAAAGGCCGCCCAGGTGTCCGATCTGATAGATCGGATTCCCGTCGACCAATACTAAATTTTCGTCGGTATTGCCTCCGCGTACATAGAGGGAGGCCATCGCCTCGGTTCCCATCGCTACGCCGGGCGTCATTTGCAGTGTTTTTACCAGATCGGGCTCTCCCAGAAGGGCGGGTACTTGCCGGATTTCTTTGGGGGTAAGCAACATCTTCCCTAACTGCGGGTCTGAAACGAAGCCATGCGGGTTGCTGGCCTCGATTACCACCTCGCCCAAACGGCCGCGGGGGGAAAGCAAAAGGTCGATTAAGGTATCGCTCTGGAGCACAAAAGTTTGTTCCTCCGGCCCGTAGCCTACATACGAGGTAGAAAGGGTAATGCGGCCGGGGGGTAAAGTGAGGCTGTAAAAGCCGTAATTATTGGTTACGCCTCCTTTTCCCGACAAGCGATCGTGTACCGAAGCGTTAATCAGACATTCGTCGGAAACGGAATCGCGGACGAATCCGCTTATCGTATAATGTCGTTGTTTTTTCTTTAGAATCACATAGCGGCTGGTAATCCGGTAGGTGACCGGCAAAAGTGCGAATAACCGTTTGAGGCAGACCGGCAAGGAAGCGTCGCGCACGTGTAGCGACACGGGTTCGAAGGCGGCTATCCAGTCGGATTCATACGAAAAGAAAATGCCGGTTTGTTGCTCGATCTCTTTCAGCACATACGCCAGGGGCTTCTGCTCCACATCCAGCGTAACGACCGGTTCGTCGCCGGCAGACTGGGCATAGGCCTGGAGCCCGGGAAACAAGCACATACCGATCAAAAATGCAAGAATAAGCGGCATAACTCCTTTCTTTTTTAATGTTCCGGGGCAGATACCAATTGCGTATCCAGCGTTTGGTTGATTACCATCAATACTTCGCCTAGCGGAAGCCGGTCGAAAGTAGCCGTCAGTTTAAGTCCGGCAGCCGGGGTTTTGTTGGTGATCCGAACCTGGTAATAAGTATTCAGATCTTCAATCACCTTGTTTAAAGGCGTATTATGAAATTGTAACCGGCCTGTTTTCCAGGCTAAGGTATTTTCTTCTTCTTCGGCTCTGACGGCTATTTCTTTGTTTTCCGCCGAATAACCGGCCGACATGCCGGGAGTTAAGATCACTTCTTCGGTAGGATGGCCGGTAGCAGCAAAACGAACTTTACCGGTGGCTACATACACTTCGGTAAGGGGGCCGTTTTCTTGTACCTGAAAACTGGTACCCAGCACGGTAACGGTAGTTTGGGAAGTATATACGGAAAAGGGACGTGTCTTTTCCCGCTTCACCTGGAAAAAAGCTTTTCCTTTCATCTGCACGACACGTCTCTTCTTTCCATATTCTTTACGATCGTACCGGAGTTCCGAACGGCCGGCCAGAGCTACTTCGGTACTGTCGGGCAAGAAAACCGTCTTGGTTTCTCCCGGAAGCGTGGCTACCGCTACCCAATCCGGACGGTTGCGTTCCATCCAAAAACCAACGCTCAGGCCTATCAGCAACAACACCGCAGCAGCTATCCTCAGCCCATAGCGCCGCACGAGGCTTACCCGATGCAGGCCGCTCCGGACGGTGATTTGTTGCCAGGCCCGCTCGGTGTCGAAAGCTCCTTCGCGGTAGTGTTTGGCTACGAAACGAAGGTGCTCTTCGAACTTATTTTGTTGCTTCTCGTTCATCCGATCGATCGATTGTTTTTAAACTTTTCTACAATGTGTATCCGAAGGCAAAACTGACGGTATGGCTGCGCAAACGCAAGTCATTTTGTTCAGACCAGCCTTTTCCCAGGTTCAAATCGTATCCGATCCCGAACGAAACTCGTTTGATCTGGATACCGAGTGCGGCCGTACCGCCCCAATCGAACCGGGGGTCGCCTTTCACATGACTGTTTCCCTTGCCGCGATCTTTAAAAGGATTGTACTGGGCATCATCGTAATGTGCATCCAGCCACGCTCCATAATAATCGTCATATATTCCTCCGTTTCCATAGGGATTCTCTATTTTCCCCCCGGAAGAAACCGTCCAACTCTGCACACTGGCATATTGCCCTTTTATTTTCCCGGTTATTCCGAAAGCGATGTAAGGCCCTACTCCGCCGGTCAGTTTCACGCCCGGAGCCACCTCCCACGTCCACTGAGCCATCACGGGCAATTGCAGGTAAGTCTTATGCTCTTTTCCGTAATTGTTACAGAATGAAATACGCGTACGGTCATCC
>DBFJSK010000307.1:0-5106 GCA_048403675.1 Tannerellaceae bacterium
ATGAGCTGGTGGGATCAGGCTATCGAAGCGCATAACGAACTGGGCGTGAAATATATGGTGCAGCCGTGGATGCCGGTCAACGACCAGACCACGCTCGACGATCTGAAAATGTATTGCGATTATTTCAATACCGTCGGGTATAAGACGGCTGCCGCCAGCATCGCATTCGGATATCATAACCATAATTTCGAATTCCGGAAAATCGACGATCAGTTGATTTACGATTTCCTGCTGGATAATGTCAGCAAAAACCATGTCTTCTTCGAACTCGACGTTTACTGGTGTAAAGAGGGCGGGGGCGATCCGGTTGCTTATATGAAAAATCGTCCCGATCAGTTTAAGGCGCTTCATATCAAGGATGAAAAAGAAATCGGCGCCAGCGGAAAGATGGACTTTAAGCCTATTTTCGATCAGATGTATGCCAACCATATCAAGGATTGGTATGTGGAAGTAGAACAATATACTACCAACGATCCGGTAGCTAGCGTACAGCAAAGCTATGATTTCCTGAATAAGGCGGAGTATGTGAAATAAAAACCGGCGTAGGGCGCTTGAGGGTTCTTTCCAAGCTTCAACTGTAGTTTTTTGGGGCTGCTCCCTTCGGAATTGCAGCCGTTCGCACCTTTAGGCGCCTTTTACCCTTTCGTTCTTTCGTGCTCTTGTTCCGCGCGGCCTCTGCCTATGTAAAAGATCGGGAAAACCGTCCGGTTTCCCGGGATAAATAAAAAATAGGCTATTTCATACCATCCTCTTAGATTCGCTTCCTTTCCCTTGATGGAGAGGAACGGGCTAAGAGGATTTTTAGTAAAAAAGGTACTCTCTGCGCTTTTTTTTACTCGGCCGCCGCTGCCATAATCACTTTCCAGTCGGCCGCCAAACTGTGCATATCCGGATACAACAAATCGGCTCCGGCCCCGAGCAACACCTGGTCGTCGAGCGGCCCCGTATTCACCGCAATCGTAAAAATTCCGGCAGCCACACCGGCTTCCACTCCCATCGGAGCGTTTTCCACCACGATCGCCTCGTGAGCGGCTACCCCGGCTTTTTTTAAGCCCATCAGGTAAGGTTCCGGATGCGGTTTGCCATACGTCACATCGAAAGCCGTAATCATTTTCGAGCGGTCGAAACATCCCGGATAGGTATGATTGAGTTTGTCGATCAAGCTATGTTGTCCCGAGCCGGTAACTACCAAGGAAGCCAATCCGGCCTTTTTTACCTCGCTTAGCACTTCGCTCGCCCCCGGCATCGCTTCCCCGTCGTTATACCGGCTGAATCGTTCCGATTTTTCCCGGTAAATAACCGCTTTTTCCTCTTCGGTTGCCTCGCGCTGGAAAGTACGCCGATAAAGTTCGTCGATCGTACTGCTGCCCGTGCGTCCTTCGAACCGGTAAAAATCTTCCGGCGTGGATCTAAGGCCGTGTTGTCCGGCTACTTCGTGCCAGGCCCTGGCGTGGAAACGCATCGAGTCGTATAATACGCCGTCCATATCGAAAAGAACGGCTTTGGGAGTAAGCGCATCGAGCCTTTGCTTTTCCAGGTAGCGGCCGATGGCAGTGTGAATGATGCTTTTGGTATACATAGTTGCGAATAAAAACAGTGGTAAAGGTACGACAAATAATCGATAAAGAGCGACGAATATAAAAAAGCTGTTTCCTAAAAAGCCTGAAAACAGCTCGTTAAGAAACAGCTTTTAAAAAAAATAACGCTTAGAAGTAACCCTTAAGAGTAGTTTTTGAAAAAGAACACTTCAAAAGAGCTTTCTATATTATCGCCTGTCATTCTTTTTCCTGTTCGGCCCTTTGGCGATTTCTCGTCTGAGGGGAAGAAAAGAAAACCGGGCTATTTTTTACAATTTCGCTTTGATCGCTTCGCTTTCCTTTTCGTATCCCGGCTTGTTCAACAAAGCGAACATATTCTTTTTGTAAGCTTCCACGCCCGGTTGGTTGAACGGATTCACGCCCAACATATAGCCGCTGATACCGCAAGCCCGTTCGAAGAAATAGAACAACTGTCCGATATAGTAAGCGCTTACTTCCGGCAGCGTAATTTTCAGGTTGGGAACACCACCGTCTACATGCGCCAGTTGGGTACCCAGTTCCGCCATTTTGTTCACTTCGTCCACGCGTTTGCCGGCCAGGAAATTCAAACCGTCCAGGTTGGCTTCGTCGGTAGGCACTACCAATTCGTGATCGGGGTGTTCTACGGAGATAACGGTTTCGAAAATCGTGCGTTCGCCGTCCTGAATCCATTGGCCCATCGAATGCAGGTCGGTAGTCAGGTCTACAGAAGCCGGGAAAATGCCTTTTCCGTCTTTGCCTTCGCTTTCGCCGTACAGTTGTTTCCACCATTCGGCAATATAATGAAGTTTGGGATGGAAGTTTGCCAGGATTTCGATCTTCTTTCCACTTTTGTATAATTCGTTGCGGGTA
Source organism: Tannerellaceae bacterium (assembly GCA_048403675.1). Classification (GTDB taxonomy): domain Bacteria; phylum Bacteroidota; class Bacteroidia; order Bacteroidales; family Tannerellaceae; genus Parabacteroides. Next base: position 2,430 of record DBFJSK010000307.1, read on the forward strand.
GCGGCATAAATTTCCGCGATGTTATCGGCGAAGTGTACGCTTACATCCGTATCCTTTTCCATCGAAGCGGCTCCGGCTACCAGGTCGCGGATGCTGATTCCGGCCACGGCGATGGGCAGCAAGCCTACCGGTGTCAGGACGGAGAAACGACCGCCCACATTATCGGGAATGATAAAGGTTTTGTAGCCTTCCTGATCGGCCAATGTGCGCAACGCGCCTTTTTTGGCGTCGGTAATGGCTACGATGCGGTGCTTGGCTTCTTCTTTTCCGACAGCGTCTTCCAATTGCTTTTTCAGCATCCGGAAAGCCAGCGCCGGTTCGGTCGTCGTACCCGATTTGGAGATATTGATGATACCGAATTGTTTGCCTTTCAATACTTCGGAAAGTTCGGTCAGATAATCTTCGCCGATATTGTGTCCGGCATACAGGATGACGGGATTTTTACGGTCGGCTTGCAACCAGTCGAAGCTGTTGTTGAGGGCTTCCACTACGGCTTTCGTACCCAGGTAGCTACCGCCGATGCCGATTGCAACCACTACTTCGCATTTCGAACGAAGCACTTGGGCTGTCTGTTCGATGTCGGTTAACTCTGCATCGGTGATGGAAGACGGAAGGTGCAACCAGCCCAGAAAATCGTTTCCGGCGCCGTCGCCCTTTTGCAAGGTTGCGTTACATTCGTTAGCCTTGGCCGCCTGGGCGTACACCTGATCTTTGCTGATCGTGCCTAAGGCTTTGTCGATGTTTAAACTGATGTTTTTCATATGCAATCAATATTATTTAAACGTTTCGGTCAACTGCCGGATCACGGTAGTCGGCGATTTCTTCTCATACAATATATCATAAACAGCATCCAGGATCGGCATGTTCACCTTGTATTTCTCGTTGATTTCCCGGATACATTTGGTTCCATAATAGCCTTCCGCAATCATTTCCATCTCCAATTGCGCGGTTTTCACCGAATACCCTTTGCCGATCATCGTGCCGAAGGTGCGGTTGCGGCTGAAACGCGAGTAGGCTGTCACCAGCAAGTCGCCCAGATAAACCGAGTCGGTGATGTCGCGTTCCAATCCGTGTACGGCATCCACAAAATTGCGCATCTCCTCGATGGCGTTGGAAATGAACACAGCCTGGAAATTATCGCCGTATTTCATCCCGTGGCAGATCCCGGCCACGATGGCATATACGTTTTTCAGTACCGAAGCGTATTCGATGCCGATCACGTCTTTGCAACAGGAGTTCTTCAGGTATTGGTTTTTGAATACCCCCGCCAAGGCGCGTACTTTCTCGATGTCCGAACAGGCCAGGGTGATGTACGATAGCCTTTCCAGCGCGATTTCTTCCGCATGGCAAGGTCCCCCGATCACTGCGATGTTTTCCATCGGCACATGGTAATATTCGGCGAAATAGTCGGTAATCAGCATGTTCTCGTCGGGTACGATCCCTTTGATGGCCGAGATGATGAATTTATCGTGCATCGGCGTTTTCACCTTTTTGAGGTGTTGCTTGAGGAAGGGCGACGGCGTGGCGAAAATCAGCGTATCCGAATCCTTGATAGCCTGATTGATGTTCGAATAGAAATTGATTTTACTCGTGTCGAACTTCACGGCAGTCAGATAACACGGATTATGGCCTAATTGTTTGAAGTCTTCGATCCGGTCGGGACGGCGCATATACCAGTTGATACTATCCTGTGTGGAAAGTACGATCTTGGCCAGGGCGGTAGCCCAGCTACCGCCTCCCATGATGGCAATTTTTCCGGGCAAATTCATGGCGTTCCGTTTTTTATTTAGCCGCGTTGGCGATCCAGGTTTCTATTTGCTGGAGAGCCGGATTTTCCAATTCCAGCTTGTATTTTTTATTCAATTCGCAAAGCTCTTGGCGCAGTTTGTTCGGGTTGACCTCTTTCAACATATCTACCGTCAGATAGCCGGCTTTCTGCAAGGCCGGAATCCATTCGGCGCCGATGCCGAGGCTGATGTATTTCTCGTCGGCATCTTTCTTTACGGTTTTTTCCGGACGCATCTGGGGGAAGAACAAAACTTCCTGGATGCTTTCCTGCCCGGTGAGGAACATCACCAACCGGTCCATGCCGATGCCCATCCCGCTCGTGGGAGGCATGCCGTATTCCAGGGCGCGCAGGAAATCCTGGTCGATGAACATCGCTTCGTCGTCTCCCTTTTCCGACAGGCGCAGTTGTTCCATAAAGCGTTCGCGCTGGTCGATCGGGTCGTTCAGTTCCGAATAGGCGTTGGCGATTTCTTTGCCGTTTACCATCAGTTCGAAACGTTCGGTCAGTTCCGGGTTATGGCGGTGTTTCTTGGTTAGCGGCGACATGGCGATGGGGTAGTCGGTGATGAAAGTAGGCTGGATATAGTTGCCTTCGCATTTGGCGCCGAAGATTTCGTCGATCAGTTTGCCTTTTCCCATCGTTTCGTCCTGCTCTACGCCCAGCGTGCGGCATACTTCCCGGAGTTGGTCTTCATCCATTCCGTTGATGTCGATGCCCGTGTTTTCGCGGATGGCGTCGATCATCGTGATGCGTTTGTAGGGCGCTTTGAAATCGATTTCTTTGTCCCCGATTTTCACTTTCGTGGTGCCCAATACGTCCATACAGATTCTTTCGAGCATTTGTTCGGTGAAGTTCATCATCCAGTTGTAGTCCTTGTAGGATACATAG
>DBFJSK010000308.1:0-4414 GCA_048403675.1 Tannerellaceae bacterium
CTCGGAAGCTATGCACCTTAAAATAGAGCCTTATTTTCAATACCTATTCGATGTGCCGGTCATTGCCGACAGTTCCTATTCCGTTTTGAACCGTTCCACGTTTTATGTAAAGGATATCCTGACGAATAAAGGAAAAGGCCGTAACTATGGAGTCGATGTTACTTTCGAAAAGTATATGACCAAGGGATGGTATGCACTGTTTACCGCCTCTGTGTTTAACTCCGAATATAGCGGGGGCGACGGCGTTTGGCATTCTACGAAATACAACCGGAACTACATCCTGAACGGATTGATAGGAAAAGAATGGATGGTCGGGCGGCACAAGTGGGATGTACTGAGCGTCAATTTGAAACTCACTTTGCAAGGGGGCGACCGCTATGCGCCGGTGGATGAACAGGCTACCTTGGCTCATCCCGATAAGGAAACGCAGTATGACCAAACGAAGGCTTATTCCGAACAGTTGGCTGCGATGTGCCTGGCGCATTATACGGTCGGATACCGGATGAATCGGAAAAAAGTATCTCACGAGTTTGCCGTCAAAGGGATGAATGCCACCGGCTACAAGGAATATTTCGGACACGCCTATAATCTTAAAACCGGAGAGATAGAACCCCGCCGCTTGAAAAATTCTATCTTTAATCTCGTGTACCGGCTTGATTTTTAATGTATTTTTGCCCGGAAAATAACGATGATGGAAAATAGCTTCCGAATGGCCGGTTTCTTAATCGACCGAAAATATAGGATTTGGCGGTATGTGTTTTTTGTACTGGTAGGATTTATTATTACCTCCAGCATGGTGTTTGTTGCTTATATGGATTGCCACGCGCAATTGGGCAACCGCATCTATCTGCTGAGCTTTTTGTCCTGTCTGTGCTATTCGCTGGCCATGCTCTTCAATTATCATTATCTGGTACCGAGGTTTTTATTGAAAGGTCGGTATGCAGCGTATACGGTCATCTTGCTAATTACCGCTTTTCTTTTGCCCGCCTTGTCGGTTGTGGAAGAATACGGGGCGCGTACGGTTTGGAATTTGCCGCATCGGATTACGTCGTATACCAGTCCGTTGATTTGGATTGATAATTTATCCTCCTCTATCTTGTTACTGATGTGTTTTCTGGGCGTATCGGCTATCCTGCTATTCCGGCAATGGAAAAGCCAGGAAGAACAGCTCGACCGAATGGAATACGCACATTACCTGGCGGAAGTGAACAAATTCAAAGGACAGATAACGCCTTCTTTTTTATCGCATACCCTGCTGCATGCCGCTGCTACCCTGCATGCCAACAGCCGGAACGCTTCGGTTTTGTTGATGCAACTGAGCCGGCTGCTTCGGTATCAGTTGTACGATTGCAACCGGGAGCGTGTTTTGTTGGGTTCCGAAATCGATCAGTTGGACCGTTTTTTGAGTATCCACCAACTAAGTAAGGAAGGGTTTGAGTATGAAATACGCACGGCTCCCGGGCTGGCCAACTGTTTCATTCCTCCTTTGTTATTTATTTCGCTGGTTCAGTGCGTCGTGGCGGAATGCAACCGGGTGAAATTATACTTTTCCTCCGATTGCGAAGGTAAGCGTTTGTCTTTTCGCTGCGAATCGGATAGGGAAAACGGATTATCGCTTCCGGAAATAGCTTCGTGCAGGAAAAGACTGGATTTACATTATCCCGCCAGCTACACCCTTACTTTCGAAGCGGACAGAATAGAACTGAAAATCGCTCGGTCATGAGTATCCCTACCTCTGTGGCGAAAAATCGTTTATCTTCTTTTCTGATGGAAGATAAATACCGGCTTTCCAGGCATGCCTTGTTGCAACTGATGCTGCTGATTATTTCCATTGGCAATTTCTTCGATGCCCCCGACCGGGTGAATTTATCGTCCAATCGTGTATACGGCTGGTTGGGGTATTTAATTTTTCTCAATATGCTGGTCTATTTTAATATGTACGTGCTTTTTCCGGCTTATATGGCCAAAAACCGCATAGGCAGGTATGTGGTGGCTGTCCTGGTTTTCACGGGAATAATGGGAGGGGTGATGATCGTATTGCAGGCTAATTTTTACGATATAGGCGTCATTCACCAAGACTCTTCTGCGATGGCTGTGTTGTTGAGTATTACCTCTTCTGTCTTAGCGATGCTCCTTTTTATCGGGGGGGTGGCCGGCCTGCTGTCGTTTAAACAATGGCTGACGGATAAGCGCCGGTTGGCTACCTTGAAAGCAGCCACCTATGCCGCCGAACTGAACTATCTGAAAAGCCAGATCAACCCTCACTTTCTTTTCAATATGCTCAACAATGCCCATATCCTGATCGAGGACGATCCGCATACGGCAGCCGATATATTAATCAACTTGAATGAGTTGCTTCAATACCAGTTGAACGGCAGTTTGCATGAAAAGGTACGGCTGCGGGATGACATTCGTTTTCTCACCCACTACCTCGAATTAGAGAAAACAAGGAGGGAGCGGTTTGCGTATACCCTCGCCACGGTCGGAGAAGTGGATAAAGTGGAAATGGCTCCTTTATTGTTTATTCCCTTTGTGGAAAATGCCGTCAAGCATAACGTCGCCCATTCGGACGGTTCTTTTATTGCCATTTCGTTTGTAGTGGAGCCGAATCGACTTACCTTTACCTGCCGGAATACGGCGTCGGAAAATAAAACCGCCGGCGGAGACGGCGGAGGTCTGGGGTTGACGAATATCCGCCGCCGGCTGGATTTGTTGTTCGACCGGCATTATGTACTGGAACAAAACAAGGCGGATTCTTTCTATACCGTTAAACTACAGTTGGAAATATGAAATGTATTATTGTGGACGACGAGCCTATCGCTTGTAAGGGAATAAAGAAATTAATCGACCCGTTCCCGGCGTTGGAACTGGTAGGTACGTTTCATAATGCGCAGGATGCCGCTGAATTTATGGCTGCGGCAACCGTCGATTTGCTTTTCCTGGATATTCAAATGCCCGGGGTCAACGGCATTGAATGGGCACGAACCCTTCCCAAACATGCCCTGATTATTTTTACAACCGCTTATTCCGAATATGCGTTGGATAGCTATGAAGTGGATGCGATAGGGTATCTGGTCAAACCGATTGATGCGGCCAAGTTCCGTAAAGTGGTCGAGAAAGCCCTCGCTTATCATTCCTTACTGCTGGATGCGGAGGAAAAAAGAGTGGAGAATATAGAAAAGGAATATATTTTCGTCAAATCGGACAGGCGTTTTTTCAAAGTGAATCTGGCGGATATCCTCTTTATCGAAGGCTTGAAAGATTATGTGATTATCCAATTGGACAATCAGCGTATCATTACCCGGATGGCGGTGAAAAGCATGCACGAGCTGCTTCCTCAACATATCTTTCTCCGCATTAATCGTTCGTATATTATTAATCGGAATAAAATCGATTCGTTTGATACGAACGATGTTTTTATCGGCAGGCACGAGATCGGGATCGGGAATAGGTACCGGGACGACTTTTTTCAGCTTTTGATGGGGAAGGAGGACTAAGTGGCCGCCGTTTCCCTGCGGAAGAATAGAAAAGGTACAGGCTGTTCGCGGCATAACCGGCCTAAGAAGAAGGTGTTCAACCGGCCGAAATAAAATACCTTACGGCGTGTAAGTACAGGTTTATCCGGCATCTGCCGGAATTTCAGAAGAAGGAAAAGGTTGGCAAGAGGTGCGCAAGAAGGGTATTTTTGCCTATACAAAAAGAAGCCATCCCTGCTGACTGGCAGAGAGGGCTTCTTCCCTTTGATGCAAAACTAAATTTTAACCCACGAAAAAGTTTATCAAGCGTGTGCCTTTTCTTCCTTTTCGGCACGAGCTTCGCCCCCTTTTCGGCCGGCTTCCGCTCTTTTTTCGTGGGTGCTTTCTGAAGAATTGGAACTGCTGTTGGCTGTATGCGATCCGGAGCTTTTGCCCTGATGGGATTCTCCGTTGTTTTCCCGCATGTGTTCAGCGCGAGCTTCGCCTCCCTTACGGCCGGCTTCTACTCTTTTTTCATGCAGTTCTTCGGCAGCAGTCGAACTGCTGGATTTACTTCCGCTATTATTCGAACTGCCTTTTTCCGATTTCATTTCAGTTGCCCTGGCTTCACCGCCTTTATGGCCGGATTCCCTTCTCTTTTCTTCACTTTCCGTAGTCTGGCCATGTTGATGACCTTTACTACCTGATTCATTTTTCGTATTCATACTCTAATATATTTAGATTCAACCCTATATTCGGATGTAAGACAAACAAACGCGGCCAAAGGTTCCCGGATTTAAGAACAATTGAATGCTATACGTCGCCTATTAGATTATCTAAACAATTTGAGTTCGTAAGCTTTTTATTTACAGGGTCTTATTAAATCAAACGAAAGATTTTGCACTTTTTCTATAAAAGAGAAAGACAGGGAAAGCCTTTTGTCTCTTTTTGAAGGAGGA
>DBFJSK010000309.1:0-3355 GCA_048403675.1 Tannerellaceae bacterium
GGAAAAAAGGCTTCGCCCTTTATCGGACGGAACACCCTTTTTCTGCCCCGGGTTTTAGCCCCCCGGGAACCTATCGGTCTTGTTTCTTATTTCAAATACTCCGCCAAATCCGTCGGCAAATAGAACGTATTGTTCTTATCCACGTAGACGATTACCGATTTTAGCCGGATTTCCTCGCCGCCTTTCTTGCCCGCCTTTACGATATTGGTGAACGGCGTGATGGTAAGCTGCTTTTTCTTGTTCTTTTTATTCTTCACGATCAACGTCGGCGATCCTTTTTCATCCGCCGCCGGGATCATTTCGCAGGTATATTCTTTGAATACCTCCGTATGCGGAGCGAAATTGCGAGCCGTCAGTTCATCCAATTTGCCGTTCAGTCCGAACAAGGCGCAAAGGTAATGATTGATCTCGATGTTGGTGTGCATGCCCAGCGGGAGCGTGCCCTCAGGATGATAAGCCGCCAGGAAAACCTCTTCGCCCGTATGGCCGCCGGTAGTGAAACCGAAGCACGTGCGCGACGTGAGCAGTTGCGCCATAAAGCCCGTCAGCGAACCGCTGTACAGCGAAGCCATGCCCTCGGCCGAACGTTCCTCCACCGGAATCGGGCTGTTCTTGTAATCCTTGCAGTTATTCAACGCCTTCAATTCGTCGGGCGTCAGTTCGAAACCGGCGTAGGTGCGGAAAATATCCTGCACTTCCGAAGCCGGGCGGCTGTTTACCTGGTTAGCAAACCCTTCCGCCGTCAGCTTATACTGCGAGAACTGGTGGAAAAGCTGATCTTTCGTCAGTTTATCGTAGCCTTTGCAACTGGCGCGTCCCAGGCTAATCCCGCTGTTCCCGTGGTCGGGCATAATCACCACGGCCGTTTCGCCGTTCTCGCGGGCAAATTCCAAAGCGGCGCCGCAAGCGCGGTCGAAAGCCAGCATATCGGTAGCCATGCCTACCGGATCATTGCCGTGGGCGGCCCAGTCAATTTTACTGCCTTCCACCATCAGGAAGAAACCGTTGGGGTTGGCGGCCAGTTTGCCGATCGCCTTGCGGGTCATTTCTTCCAGCGAAGGCTGTTCGTCCGGATTGCGGTCGATGTCGTAAGCCATTTCTTTCTTGCCGTACAGCGCCCACATCTTTTTGCCCTCGTCGGCGCGCATGCCTTTCAGGTCGTCTTTATACACCGCGTAGCCGTTTGCCGTAAGGTAATCTTCCATTTCCGGGGTCAGGATGCCGGCGCCTCCGCCGATCACCACGTCCAAGTCGTTGTGTACCATCTGCGGAGCGATCCATTCGTATTTTCCCCGCTTATAGCTGTGCGCCGAACAGTCGGCCGGCGTGGCATGCGGAAATTCGCAGGTGAAGACCAGCCCGGCCGCCTTGCCTTGCACCATCTTGGCCGCTTCCAGCACCGTCGTCAAAGGCTGGAAAGCCCGCTTCGGATCGGTGGGATAAATATCGTTGTCGCCATCGCTCTCCGGATAGGTCGATACATAGCCGGTACGGCTGGGATACCCCGTCATATAGCAGGACGTGGTAGGCGCCGAGTCGCCGATGGGAGCGTTGGAAGAATGGGTGCGCACCGTTCCGCAAAGATACGGGTCGATGTTCAACTTCGGTTTGCTGGGGTCGTTGTACCATTGCAACCAGCGGGCGATGGATACGGTGGCCAGTGATGTACCGTCCGGAATAAGAACGATGAGGTTCTTCACCGGCTTTACCTGTTCGAGATCGGTGGCCCGTCCCGGCACGATGATCAGTGCCAGAAGGAGCAGGAATACCATTGTTTTTTTCATACTTGTATCTGTTTTTAATGTAATTCGATGATTTCTTCAGGACTATGCGTCAGTTTCTCAAGCCCTGCTTCGGTAACGAGAAAGCTGTTTTCGATACCTACCGCGCCGGTGCCGGGAATGACGAATTTCGGCTCCAGCGCGAAAACCATGCCGGGCTGCAGTTCCTCTTTCGAGCGGGGCGTCAGCACGGGCAGCTCGTTGATCTGGATGCCGATGCCGTGGCCCACGAATTTAGCTTGTTGCTTCGTGCCCATGAAATAGGGCGACAGTCCTTCTTTTTTTACTTGACGGAGCGCCCGTTCGTACAATTCGGAGCACGGGGTGCCGGCCGTGGCGGTGGCTTCTATCTCCTGTTGGATGTCGAGCGCAGTCTGGTGGGCGCGATAGGCCATCTCGTGCAGTTTGCCCACTGAAAAAACGCGGGTCATATCCGTCATGTAAGCCGTATAATTGCCGGCCATATCCACCATGATAGCCGTGCCTTCCTCCAGCGGCGTGCCGTTGGCGCCGAGCGGACAGGAGTTATGGATGCCGCCGCCGCCCAAGGCGAAATCGAAGGGGGAGGGGGTTTGTGCGTTTTCACCAGCCAGAATGCTGCCCATGAAAATATCCATATTGGCCCCGAAGGCCCGGAACAGGCCGATGGAACCGTGTTGGCGCATGCGTTTTTCTATTTCGAATTGTAATTCCAGGTCGGTCATGCCGGGGTGGAAGCAAGCCGGGATTTCGGCATACACTTCGGCGTGCCGGGCGGCGGAAATCCGGAATTGGGCGATTTCCCAGGGCGTCTTGATTTCACGCAACTGGCGCATCAACGTGGTGGCGTTGGCGGTAGAGGCCGGTTTGAAAATATCTACCAGGCGGGTGTAATCCGTATAGGTCAGCTCGTCGGCTTCCAGCAACAAGGTGCGGGGCAGGGGGATACCCTGGGCGGCAAAAACCTCCGGCAGTTGTTCCGGCTTGCGGATATAAACGATGTTCCGGCCCGAAAACCTGTTGGGGCGTTTGACGAAAAACCAGGGGTCGCCTTCGGCCTGCAGATAAAAATAGCCGTTATAAATGCGTCCGGTGGTATAATAAAGATTGACATCTACACTCAGCAGACAGCCGTCGATGCCGGCTTGACGCATGGCCTGCCGGAGGCGGGTCCATTTCAACTTTAAGTCGCTAATCAGTTCATTTGAAATCATGTGAAGTGTTTTTATTTCTATCCGGGCATCAAAGGTATTAAATAATTGCAGCCCCACGGAAAATCGGGGGATTAATTCTTTATTAATTTTTTCCGGGAAAAGGCGGTTTTTGCCGGATTCCCCTTCGCCGGGGCTACCGCGGGGAGGGGGGGCGCGGTTCTCCAAACCTTACCGCCGTTCGATTGTTTTAAAACAGGTAGGGGAAATCTCTCGGGAATTTAGTATTTTAGCCGCCGTTCCGGCCCTGCCCCGGAAGAAGCGGAAAACGAAATAAAAATCGATTATGACGAAAATACAGGAAGAACTGGCCGGCTTGCCGGAGGAAAAGAAAGCGTTGTTTGTGCCCGTTTTCGGGGATATGAACAAATTTTATGCCGTGAT
>DBFJSK010000310.1:0-11172 GCA_048403675.1 Tannerellaceae bacterium
CTTCACGGTGGCTTCTCCGCGCTTTCCTTCCATACTATGGATAAGTGCGGTTTCTTCGCCGCATACAAAAGCGCCGGCGCCATACCGGATTTCTATCGAGAATGAAAAATCGGTTCCGAAGATGTGTTCTCCCAACAATCCATATTCATTAGCCTGGCGGATGGCTATTTTCAGACGCTCCACGGCCAGAGGGTATTCCGCCCGGATATATACCAGCCCTTTGCTGGCTCCGGTACAATACCCGTTGATCGCCATCGCTTCGACAACCGAATGCGGGTCGCCTTCCAGGATGGAACGATCCATAAATGCGCCGGGATCGCCTTCGTCGGCATTGCAAACTACATATTTTTGAGGCGCTTGCACTTTTCGGGTGATCTGCCATTTTAGTCCGGTCGGAAAACCGCCGCCGCCCCGGCCGCGCAAGTCGCTATCCATAATCTCCCGGATCACTTCGTCGGGCGTCATTTCCGTCAGGGCCTTGCCTAAGGCCACATAGCCGTCGCGGGCGATATATTCGTCGATATTCTCGGGGTTGATAAAGCCGCAGTTACGCAGGGCAATCCGGAGTTGTTTTTTATAGAAATCGATATGTTTGGAATCCGATACCTGCTCGTGGGTTTTGGGATTGACGTAAAGCAAGCGTTGCACTTGGCGACCCTTCACCAAATGTTCCTGTACGATTTCGTCGGCATCGCAGGGTTGTACCTGAACATAGAAAGTGTTATCGGGTATCATCTTCACCACCGGCCCTTTTTCGCAAAAGCCGAAACAGCCGGTACGAACCACCTGTACATCGTGCAATCCTTCCCGCTCGACGGCCGCTTTGAGATTCGCAATAATTTGTTCGCTTTGGGATGCGCGGCAACCTGTGCCACCGCACACCAATATATAATTCGTGTATTGTGCCATTATACTGTAAGTATTAGAATTCGTTATTCCGGTTTGACCGCGTTGTAGGTAACAGGCAGGATACCGTCCAGCAGGACACCCCCTTGGATATATTTCTCGATAATTTCGTCCACTTTCTTATTATCGACATACCCGAACACGAGCGGTTCTTTACCGGGCACGAGGATTTCAACGGTAGGTTCGGCATAGCAATAGCCCATACAACCGGTTTGGGTAACCAGTGCATCCACGTTTTCCCGGTTGAGCGCTTTGATAAAATAACTCATGATTTCTTTGGCCCCCGCTGCAATGCCGCAAGTGGCCATCGAAACTTTTATTTGTACGAGTTGTTCGGGAGTATCGCTTTTTTCACGCAGATCTAAAGTGGCGCGAAAAGATTCACGCATTTTTTTGAGATCCTCCAATGTCTTTACTTTGTTCATGGTTCTATTCAATTTAAGGATAACACCGTAACCTTTCTTCCACAAACATACGGAATCTCTTTTAAATATACTTCAAATTTCCAGGCAAAAAAAAGTGAAAAAGGATTACGGAAAATAACCCCCGGCAACCTTCTCAATCCAGAGTTACCACGTATTCATATACAAGCCGCGAAATGTCGGCGATGATTTGGGCATTCGTCCGGTCGTTCTCCTGGGAATCTTTTACGAAAACGGCTATGCAGTACGAATGGTTGGAAGGTAAAAAAACGAAACCGATGTCATTGCAGCCGATCTGCCGTCCTTCGGCATTCCGGTCGCCGGTTCCGGTTTTATGCCCGATCGTTATCCCTTTGTTTAGCAACGGGGCGGCTAAACGGTCTTGCCCTGTTTTGCACTGCACCATCGTTTGGTATATAAACGTTTTGTATTCATCGGCAAACAGGGAGTCTCGACAAAATAGTTCTACCAGCTTCGCCGCAGCCAGCGGGGTACTCCAATTCCGGTAACATTGGTCTAAGTCCAGGTGCATTGTGTTTTCTGTAACGGCGATCGAACAGTCGCGTATTCCCAGCGAATGCATATAGTCGTTGACAGCTTTCGGGCCGCCTTGATATTGGAAAAGAATATCGCAAGCATTATTATCGCTCAGTTGAAGCGTATAGGCGAGCAATTCGGCCACGCTCATTTCAAATCCCCCCTGTGGATACTTATCTCGCAACGGGCTATAGGTATCAGGCTTCAAATCCGACTTTTTAATGGGTAGCCGGGTTTCCAGCGATTGCTTTTTCCGGGCCATATGATCGGCCAAAGCCAATGCCTGGTGAAACTTTACCACGCTCATCAGCGGATAACGACGGTTATTATTAACCGTTACCGTATCTTTCCCATCGATAATAACGGCAATTCCGATGTCAGCTCTTTTCCCCCGGACGGCCTGTTCGAGTTGGGCCTGGAGAGGAGCGTTTTGCGCACAAAGAAAAAGGGGAATCCAGTATAAAAGTAGCACGAGCGAACTTAAGCTTATTTTTTTCATGTATACCTAGCTTATTTTAGATGAATCTTTCCCCCCTTTTTATTTATCTTCCACCGCCCGCGTTTGCAATACTTTCGAATTAGGGGGCACACTATGCGTCAGCCAGATATTACCCCCGATAACCGAACCGCGCCCGATCGTGATGCGCCCCAGAATGGATGCATTCGAATACACCGTTACATAATCTTCGAGGATCGGATGGCGGGGCAAATCCACCGGCAACCCCTCTTCGTCGAGTACAAAACTTTTGGCTCCCAGCGTAACCCCCTGATATAAACGCACGTGATTGCCGATAATGGCCGTTTGCCCTACAACCACCCCCGTACCGTGGTCGATACTGAAATATTCGCCGATCTCGGCCCCGGGATGGATATCGATACCGGTTTCGGAATGCGCCATTTCCGTGATGATCCGCGGAATGACCGGTACCCCCAATTTCAATAATTCATGGGCTACCCGTTGATGCAAAATAGCCGAAACAGCGGGATAACAAAAGATAATCTCGCTCACGCTATGCGCCGCAGGATCACCGTCGAGGATTGCCTTCACATCCGTAGAAAGCAAATATTTGATGCGGGGTATCTGGTTGATAAACGCCACCGCAATATCGGAAGCCCGGTCTTTCGAATCGCAACAACGCTCTACCTCGAAACAAAGCCCGTTGTAAATCTGTTCGTGCAGCAAATCGTACAACTTTTCCAGATAAACCCCGGTATAATACTGAATGGAACCGAATTGCGCTTCCAACTGCGTACCGAAGAAACCCGGAAAAATAATCGTACGGAGCAACATCATGATTTCTTTCAGCGCCGCCACGGAAGGCGACGGCTTCTGATGCAACGGGATATACTTATACTCCGCCAAGTCGGTAGCCGACAAAAGCGTCACATTCTTCTGGATCTGCTCCAATACTTTCGTTCTGTTCATTTTCTTTTTTAGCCTAATTCTTGCTCACCTTAAAGCCGTTTCATCCAGAAGCAGGCGGCAGGACACGAAAAATCGCCATCCTCTCCCCGCTCCCGCCGGTTCAATAATCCCAGGAAGGATCGTAAGCAATCAACTTATTCGACGTATTTCCCAAACCGATATAAATCCGGTCGCCAATAGCATACAGACAATGTATCTCCCGGTTGGCGGCGGCCAATTGCGACATTTTGCTCCATCCGTGCGAAGAAAGAGTATATTTCCAGATAAACCCTTTGTCGTCCACCACAAACAGATTATTTTGGAAAGCAACCGCTCCCTGCACATTCCCGGCCGCTTGCGGCATCGTCGTTTCCTTCTGCCAAGTCTGCATATCGCCCGCCGAAACCCAAAGCGTCTTCGTACTGGTAGGCGTAAAACCGTTTTCGTTCATACCCAGTCCGGCGTACAACGCATCTCCGATTACAACAGCAATCCCTCCATATTGTTTTTCCGGAAATGCATTGTTCTTTTTCCATTGTTTATTGATAAGCCGGTACGACCAAACCTCGTCGGTGACAGTCTTGCCCTGCCCGATACCGCCGATGATATAAATATAATCCCCGTATTTACACCCGGTAGCATAACATTTCGGAGCCGGCCATTCCTTGCCCGCCTCTTTTTGCAACTCTTCCCACCGGTTCCCCGCATAACCGCCCAGGTTACAATAAAAGAATCCGTCGGTAGGCGTCTCGTCTTGCCCCTGGCCTCCGAAAACCACCACTTTCGTATCGTACGCAATCGCCGTCATTCCCCGCAATTTCTGCGGATAAGGGCTCAATTCGTTCCACCGGTTATCGGTAGCATTGTATACATTGAACTGGTCGGTCACCGCCGGGCCTGTATCGCCACCCAGCAAATAACCTTTTTCGCCATTCCCGAAATAAGCCGCCGAGCCGGCCAGGCGCGTACTTCCCGTAAAAGCGGCCATCGTTTCGAAAACAGCCGGCGCTGTAAAACTAACGCTACTCGTTTCATCGTAGAAAGTCCCTTCGTTATTGATGGCATACGCCCGGAAATAATAGGTAATACCTCCTCTCAATCCGGCAACCGTTCCCTGGAAAGTCCCGACTCCTCCACTTGAAAGCGGCACGAACGTTCCGTTATCACGCGTGGGCTTGGGATTGGTAGACCAACAAATACCGGAGGCAATCACCGACGACATTCCTTCGTCTACCACCTCCATGCTCACCGTCACCATCCCTTCGTGCGCATTCTCCAATTCGCCCGTCAACAACGTGGGCGCTTCGCTTTTCGTAACCACACTGACCGTTTCGTCACTATATCCGATACCATACTTATTGATTGCAAAAGCGCGCACATAATATTTCTTCTGGGATTCCAACCCTTTGATCGTACCCAGGAACCTGCCCGCTCCCGTTCCGCACTGAATCGTATCGTTCTTCCCTACTTCCAGCCATTCTTCCGTACCGTAGCAAAAACCGCGGGCCGTGACAGGCGCATCCCCTATACTCGTTACTTCCGCACGGAAAGTAGCTTCCGTATAGCCCGTGGCCTCTTTCACCAGGGAAGCTAGGGCCGGTTTGCCGCTAGAGGTGGCGAATTCTTTCCTGTCGCCTGTAAACGTGCCGAACGAATTGGTTACATAGGCTTGCACATAATAGGAGGTAGCCGGAACCAAACCGGTCAGTTCGCAAATAAACGAATCGGTTTCCATCGGGCTGACCAGCGAGTCTTTTACGCCCGTCACGGCATCGATCAGGAAAACGCCCCGGGCCAGTATTTCTCCTTCTCCGCGATTGTTTTTGTCGATCAAGCCGCCCGAAACGGCCGATTCGGCTTTGATCCGATCCGGTTTCAAGGTGGTCACCGATCCCAATCCGTCGGTGGTATTGATGGTTATTTCCTCGCCGTACGTAGTGCCGGCGCTGTTGCGGGCAAAAGCGCAAAGGTAATATTGGGTACCTTGTTTCAGCCCGTCCACCTGGATTTTCTCATCCAGCGGCAAGGTGTATTTTTCATGCCCTGCCAGGTTCTTTTCGTTTTTATCCGTTTGGTCTTTTACGGGGGTTTTCGTGCTCCAATACACCCCGTAAGCTTCCAACGGCGCTCCACCGTCTTTAGCTATCTGAATTGAAAGCGTTACGCTTTCCGCATTTTTGTCCTGTAGGGAACCGGTTGCCACCGTCGGCGCTACGGCATTCCGCACTTTTCCCGACAACGTCGGATCTTCCACGCAGCCCGCACATACAACAAGACAAAAAGAAAGAAAGGAAAAAAAGTATAGCTGTTTCATATTCATTCTGGTTAGAAAAACATACCTACACCGGCGTTGAGATCGATGTATTTAAAATTGATCGTATTGCAACCGGCGCTGATAAAAAACGCATGCCAACGACAAAGCAGATCGGCTTCGGCGGCGATACCGTTGTACGAAGAATCCATATTTTTGGCCCACAGCTTCCGCTGGGCGTTTTCATCGTAATAATTATCTTTGGAATGGAGCACGAAAGGATGTAACAATTCCCGCTGGCCATATCCGAGGCCCACCGAGAGATAAAGCCAGGAATTGCATTTTACCAACATGCCGGCCGTAGCCTGAAAACTATTGACCTTATTTTTTTTCGAAATATCCGGACAATAGCTTTCGCCGGTACCGGCAAAATCGGTCAGCGCTCCGTCGTTATTGCATTCGTAAGCATAATTGAGGAATGACATATTGGTTTTGAACCGCACATACCAACCCAATTTGCCGGCCATTCCCCCCACGGTAATTCCATACGGCGATTCGATGGAGAAGGCGTAGCCGGCAAAAAATTCCATCCGTTTGCGCTCGGCATGCTCCGATGTTGCCGATGTGTAGGGAAGGGTTTCCGCCGGGCGGCAAAGGGTTTCCAGCCGTTCGCGCCAATAGGTGGCCAGTTCTTCGCTTTTGGGGGTGCCGATTCCCTCCGTATAATATGTAACCAAGCGGGCGACGGCCGCGGTATCGTTCTCCGTAGCCATTACGTTCAGACAATTCAGGCATTTATTCATCAAACTGCGCATAGAAGGCCGCATCCGTTCTTTTTCCAGCCAGATGGCGGTCAGGCGGCGGATACTGTAAGCATCGCATTGCGAGACGCCTTCTTCGTACCACATCTTTGCGTCGCTATAATCGCGCCGCTTCATGGCTTCGTCGCCTTTCTTATTGTATGTTGCCGTTTGCTGCGACCAGAGCGCCAGCGGGCAGATCAGATACAAGATCAAAATCCAAAGTCTATTCATACCACTCAAGTTAATAATAGGTTGTACCTTTACTAATTAATTCACCTTCCGGACTATAGATGTCGAACAGATTGTCTTCTCTTTCGAAAGCGCGTCCCTGGTCGGCTTTTCCTACGCTGAGGTACCGGCAGGGAATTTGTTCGTTGGCTTTCGCATCGATCGCCCCGTAACGGCCGGTCGATTTTTTACGTACGATTTTATAAGGGCCGAAATCCATCTTTTCTTCATACAAAGCTTTGCGGTCGGCCACGCGTTTTTCTTCTGCTTTTTCGTCGTTGGCAATCAGTAACCGTACCACCTCTTCGGTCAGCTTCGCTTCTTTCGCCCGGACAAATTCTTGTTTGGCTCCTTCGTAATCGGCGGCGGCCATTTTCGATTTTCCGGCTGTCAGGGCGGCCTGGTAGACGGCGTCCGTATGGAGATCCGCCGGCGCCTCAGGCTTTTCTCCCGGCACGACAAGGCCTTCAGCCGGTTGTACGCTTTCCGGCTCGTGATGGCTGGTAGGCGCACTCGGAGTCTCGGAAGAGGTTTCGGTGCGGGGGTCCGGCCGGCCAACCGGTTGGGCCGTGTTTTCGCGCGGCTGAGCGCTTTCATTTTCGGAACCGGAAGGAGTTGTACCGCCAGTGGCTTGCGCATCCGGGTCGTTGCTGTTTGCAGTTTCTTTTGAAGTGTCTCCCGTCTCGGAAGGAAGGGTGGGTTGCTCTGTATCTTCTTCCCCTTCGGAAGCGGCCGTTTGCAGAACCTCGGCAGTCGGCGCATCAGGATCCGTATGGGGGGCATGTACCAGGAAGGCGATGGCAGAGGCGCCTAGGGCGAAAAGGGAAACGGCTAGGGCAACCCGCCGGCCTCGTTTAGGAGGAACGGGGGTCGGATGGGAAGGGGAAGGCGGAAGATTCACGATGGTTTCTTCGTCTTCTGCTTCGTCGGCCGGTGGTGTGGGCAGCCCTTGCGCTTGCAGGAGCGTTGTTTCCTCTTCTTCCGGGGAAGGAAGCACTTCGCCGGAAGGGGCTGTAGCGTCTGCGTTTCCGCCCGACTCTGGGTGCGCTGCCGCCGGAAAACGGGCGGGAATATCCAGCGCATCGAGCATCTGGGCTACCGATTGGTAACGTTCGGAGGGTATGATTTGCATCGCCTTCAGTATCACGATTTCCGTGAGCAGGCTGATCCGGGGATTGAGTTCGCGGGGGGGAATCAGGGGGCGGGTGGCCCGGAGAATGGATTCGGTCGGGATCTTACCGGTCAGCAGGTTGTACATCGTGGCGCCCAGGGAGTATATATCGGGACAGGGTGAGAAGTTCTGCGTTCCCTCGTCGTCGTATTGTTCGATGGAAGCAAATCCTTTCGAAAGGGTAAGGATGGTCGTGCTGGTTTCCTGCCGGTCGATGTCGTAGCGTTTGCTTACGCCGAAATCGATCAGCCGGGCGTTGTCATTCTTATCGATCAGGATATTGCTGGGCTTGATGTCGAGATGGAGTATGTTCTTGTGATGTACGAAGTTGAGAGCTTCCCCGATTTGGCTTACATAGCGCAGCAGGGTTTCTTCGGACAGAGGGCCTTCTTTGTCCATCCGGTATTTCAGGGAGGAGCCGTCGATGTATTCCATCGCGATGTAGGCCGTGTCGTTCTCTTCGAACACTTCCAGTACGTTGACGATGTATGGGTGGTGTACTTCCGAGAGGATTTTGGCTTCTTTGATGAGCTTTTCCTTGAATTTGTGGAAGAGTGTTTTGCCTGTCTCGGAATGTACTTTGACGGCGAAGGTGCCGGCGTCGCGCTCGCAATAATCTTTGAAGAAATATTCCTTCACGCATACGGGTACTTCCGTTTGCACAGTGCCTAAAGGGCCTTTGGCTTCGGTGAACCAAATGCCTTTATAGGTTATACCGAACCCTCCCTGCCCCACTGCATGGGTCAGTTTATACTTCCCTTTTTGAAGAAGATGTCCGCTGGGCAGATTCATAACCTTTGTGCATTATTCCGTTTAATCTGCCAAAAGTACGTTATTTATATAAAAGAATAAAGAAAAGAAAGAATATTTTGCTTGATACCTGGTGATTCGTGTACGTTTTGAACAGGTAGGATGTAAAAAGAAAAGTTGTCGCGCGTACGCCCGCGGCATTCCTCCGAAAGGATGTCTTTCAGGGTGTCGGCCACGGAAGTGCGGGCGAAAACGGCGGAAAGTTCTTCGTCGGTGAAACGTTCAAGCACTCCGTCGGTGCACATGAATATGCAGTCGCCGGGTTGGATGTCGTCCAGCAAGACAACGTCGGCTTCGGTCGGACAACGGCTCCCTTGGATGGCCCGCAGGATGACGTTGCGCTGGGGATGGCGGCGTACTTCTTCCGGCTTGATTTGGCCGAGCTTCAGGAGCGAATTAACGAGGGAATGGTCGTCCGTACGGAACCGGATGCCGCTGCCTCTGAACTGATAGACGCGGCTGTCGCCCACATGGGCTACCGTGATGCCTTTGTCGCCGATATAAACCATAGTCAGGGTGGTGGCCATTCCGGCGGCTTCGGGATGGGCGGCGACGTAGTCGTCGAAACGTGTTTCGGTATACTGAATGGCTTTTCGGATAAAGCCGTCCGTGGGTTCGTCTTCCAGAAAAGTGGAGAAATAGGTTTGGAAGGATTCAGCGGCCAGGGCGCTGGCTATTTCTCCTTTTTCGGCTCCTCCTACGCCGTCGCAGACTAAAAATAGCTTCTGGTCGGAGCGGATAGCTTCCGGCATGGGGTAGATGGAATCTTCGTTGTTCATCCTGCCTCCTTTTTCGCAAACCGCCGAGGGTTTCCCTATCGTTATATTCATAGCCACTACTCGTTTTTATACGTTGAAGCGAAGAACGGTACGGCCGATCACGATCTCGTCGTTGTCGCCCAGTACAACTACTTCGCCTTCTTCTAGGTAACTGCTATTATATAACGTACGATTTTTGCTATTATTGTCGGAAAGATAATGTTTGTAGCCTCCTTTGGCCTCTTTTTTTACTTCGATGCGGATATGTTCGCGGCTCATGGACTTGTCGGCTGTCACAATGGCGATCGTGGCTTTCGATGCGTTGGACTTCCGACCGGCTATCGCGAGGCCTTCGTAGAGGAGAAATTGCTGCTGGGGCGTGTCGGCATCGGCTAGTACGGTGAGTTTGCCGGTACTTATTTTTACCGGTTGCACCAATTCGGTATCGGGTTCGTCGGCGGGTAAAGCGGGTTTGGCTTCTTCGGAAAGTAGCGTGAGGGGAATTGGTTTTTTGCATTTCGGACATTTAAAGGAGGTAATGCCGAGGGGAATTTTCCCCTCGTCTACCTTCAGTCCGACATGGCAATAAGGGCATTTAACGGCGATCATATCAAAAATGAAATATCCAATCCGTCGATGTCCATATCTATCGAGTGCATATCTACCATGTCCGCATCGGAAAGCATTACAGTGTCGTCCGACAGGGTAATGAAATCCGCCGTATCGATTTCATCGTCGATCATTACGGCATCCGGCAAATCGTACCCTTCGCCTACGTCCACTACGACCGCGTCAGCCGATAGGGCGTCGTCGCTGTCGAGCGTCACGAATGTATAATCCTCCTCTTGCATAACTTTTCCGTTTTTTAGGTTACGGATACAAAAGTAAAAAAAGTATCGGAGGAAGCGGCGATGAATTTGTCCTTATAATCAAAGGTTTGGAAATACTGTACAAAAGCCTTTCTTTTGCTTACGAATCCACTTGGGGACTTTACCGGCCCACCCATTTGGCCTGGCACGAGGAAACGGGGCATTGTTTGCGGTTGTGCAGCGATTCCCAGGGTATTTCCCCGAGGAAGGTGCCGCATTTGGGGCAAACATAGTCTATTTTAAATTGGTTGGCGATGGTTTGAAGTTGCATAGGTATTTTGGCCGACTGTTTGGCTCCTAAATAGATACCTATCGTAGGGGCCGACACGGTGATAAACAGGCTGACTCCGAACAATTCCGGACTGCCTTTGCCCAAAAAGCCGATCACTACGCCCACTATGCCGGGAAGCGCAAAGGGAAGAGATTGAAACAGCCTGGTTTTGAATTGGTTGGAGGATTGGATCTTGACCTTTTGTTGGATGTAGTCGTCGTACACTTTTTTTAGGGCGGCGAATTCCTCGCTGTAATCATTATTGTATTTAAGTACTTCCCGGATGGGGAGTTGGTAGGCATCGCCCAGCCGGACGGTATCGGCGGGGGTAATTCGTTTTTGGGCAATTTGGATGTCGTTAACGAAGGTTCCGTTCGTCGAACCGAGGTCTTCCAGGAACAAGCATCCGTCCGCCTGGCGTGTGAGCCGGGCGTGATGGCGGCTGACGTGGGCATCATCGACAACAAAGTCGTTGTCGGGTGCTTTTCCTATTTTGATTTTCATTTTTTAGTCGTTTACCGGGTTGGCAATTTCGGTTTTTTCCATTTCTTTTTCAAGGGCGTCTTTCAGCACTTTCAAAGGATCTTTGGATATAATCAGTTCGCGCGGCTTGCCGTCTTGCGTAAGCAGCAGCAATTTTTGTTTGGGCAGATTGATTTGCAGAATATGATTTTTGTTGATGATATGGCTTTTCCCTACTCTCTTCAATATGGTGTTGCAGTCGGCGATCTGTTTTTCAAG
>DBFJSK010000311.1:0-5500 GCA_048403675.1 Tannerellaceae bacterium
ACGAATTGAACTTCCCGCCCCGCAAAGAAACGCCGGCCGACGCAAAAGCGCCCGCCGATGCCAAAAACACCGCCGTAAAACCGGCCGCTGCTCCTACAGCGGCACCTGCCAAAGCCGCCGCCCAAAGCGCCGAAACTGCCAAAGAAAAAGCGCCCCAGGCAACCGTAGCCGCAGAAACAACCGAAAAAACAAATCAAAAATAAATAAAAACACTATGCTCAGGACATTTCGAATCGGGGGAATCCACCCGCCCGAGAATAAACTGTCTCACGGTAAAAAAATTACCGGTCTGGCCCTGCCCAAACAAGTCGTCGTGCCGCTTAGCCAGCATATCGGAGCGCCCGCCGTGGCCGTCGTGAAAAAAGGCGATCCGGTAAAAGTAGGTACGCTCCTGGCCAAAGCCGGAGGATTCGTATCCGCCAACATCCACTCGCCCGTATCCGGTAAAGTAAACAAGATCGACAACGCCCTCGACGCCAGCGGTTACAAACGTCCCGCCATCTATATCGACGTGGAAGGCGACGAATGGGAACCCGCCATCGACCGAAGCGAAACACTTGTAAAAGAATGCCCGCTCGGAGCCAAGGAAATCATCGACAAGATCGCCGCCGCCGGGGTAGTCGGATTAGGAGGAGCCACCTTCCCGACCCAGGTAAAATTGATGCCCCCGCCCGGCAATAAAGCCGAAATCGTCATCATCAACGGCGTAGAATGCGAACCCTACCTCACCTCCGACCATTCGCTGATGATGGAAAAAGGAGAAGAAATCCTGGTCGGCGTCAGCCTCTTGATGAAAGCGGTACAGGTCAATAAAGCCGTGATCGGTATCGAAAACAACAAACCCGACGCCATTGCCCACCTCCAAAAACTGACCGCCGGTTATCCCGGCATTGAGATCATGCCCCTGAAAGTGCAATATCCCCAGGGAGGAGAAAAGCAACTGATCGACGCCGTGATACGCCGTCAGGTAAAAAGCGGCGCCCTGCCGATCTCGGCCGGAGCCGTAGTACAGAACGTCGGCACCGCCTTCGCCGTATACGAAGCCGTGCAAAAAAACAAACCCCTGGTAGAACGCATCGTCACCGTAACAGGCAAAGCCGTGGCCAACCCCTCCAACTTCCGCGTCCGCATCGGTACGCCGATCAGCCAGTTGATTGAAGCGGCCGGCGGCCTTCCCGAAAACACAGGAAAAATAATCGGAGGCGGCCCCATGATGGGAAAAGCCCTGGTCAGTGCGGACATACCCGTCACGAAAGGAAGCTCGGGCGTGCTCCTGCTCACCCGCGAAGAATCCGTACGCCGACCGGTGCGCGATTGCATCCGCTGCGCCAAATGCGTGAACGTCTGCCCGATGGGATTGAATCCCACACTCTTAATGAACGCAACCGAATTTACGGCCTGGGATTTGGCCGAGCACAATCACATCACCGACTGCATCGAATGCGGTTCATGCAGCTATACCTGTCCGGCCAACCGGCCGCTGCTGGACTACATCCGGCTGGGCAAAGGAAAAGTTATGGGAATCATCCGGGCTAGAAAGTCCTAAAACAAGCACTGTATGGAAAACAAATTATACGTATCGCCCTCGCCCCATATCCACGGCGGCGACAGCATAAGCAAAAACATGTACGGCGTATTGCTCGCCCTTTTGCCGGCCTTTCTGGTATCCCTCTACTTCTTCGGACTGGGCGCCCTCATCGTAACAGCCGTTTCGGTAGCCGCCTCGGTTCTTTTCGAATACCTGATCCAGAAGTTCCTGATGAAAAAGGAACCCACCCTATGCGACGGCTCGGCCATCCTGACCGGCGTCTTACTGGCCTTCAACCTCCCGTCGAACTTACCCGTCTGGATCATCCTGATCGGTGTGGCCGCGGCCATCGGGATCGGCAAAATGTCGTTCGGCGGCCTGGGGAACAACATTTTCAACCCGGCACTCGTAGGACGCGTGTTCCTGCTCATCTCCTTCCCGGCGCAGATGACCACCTGGCCGCTCGTAGATGCCACCGCCGCTTTCCCCCTGACCTATACGGATGCGCAAACCGGAGCCACGGTGCTTTCGCTGCTGAACGAAGGCGTCACCGAGCTGCCCGGCTACGGCAATATGCTGCTAGGTTGCATGGGCGGCAGCCTGGGCGAAGTGAGCGCGGGCGCCCTGATTCTGGGATTGATCTATATGTTGTGGAAAAAGATCATTACCTGGCAGATCCCGGTTTCCATACTGGCTACCGTATTCGTATTCACGGGCATCATGCACCTGGCCGACCCGTCCCATTACGCCAGTCCTTTCGTGCACCTGCTATCGGGAGGATTGATGCTGGGAGCCATCTTCATGGCCACCGACTACGTCACCTCGCCGATGAGCAAAAACGGCATGCTGGTATACGGTGTCGGCATCGGTATCCTCACCACCGTGATCCGCCTGTTCGGCGCCTATCCGGAAGGAATGTCGTTTGCCATTCTGATTATGAATGCGTTTACTCCGCTCATCAACAGCTATATCAAACCTAAACATTTCGGAGGAAAATAAGCATGGCAAAACTGAAATCAACCTTACCCAATATGCTCCTGTCGCTCACCATCATCTGTTTGGCAGCCGGAGCGATATTAGCGCTTGTCAACCAATACACGACAGGCCCGATCGCCGCCTCGAAAGCGGCCACGTTGCAAAACGCCATTCGCCAGGTAGTGCCCGAGTTTGACAACAATCCCACCGCCGATGCCTTCATGGCCGCTACGCCGGAAGGAGACTCCGTCAAGATATATCCGGCCTTGAAAGCCGGAAATTTCGTGGGAGCCGCCGTGGAAAGCTTTACCAAGAAAGGGTTCAGCGGCGAAATCAAAGTGATTGTCGGCTTCGACGCCTCGGGCAAATTATACAATTATTCGGTACTTCAACACGCCGAAACGCCGGGCCTGGGCGCCAAAATGCAAGAATGGTTCCGGGCGGATAAAAACAAACAAAGCGTACTGGGCCGCAACCTGGCCGACGGCGCGCTGAAAGTAACGAAAGACGGCGGAGATGTGGACGCCATCACGGCCGCCACCATCAGCAGCCGCGCTTTCCTGGACGCCGTCAACCGGGCCTATAGCGCCTATAGCGGCACCGACGGAATGACCGGCGCAACTACAAACATTAAAGAGGGAGGAAACGAACATGAGTAATATAAATATATTGATGAACGGCATCATCAAGGAAAACCCGACATTCGTTTTATTACTGGGCATGTGTCCGACGCTGGGCACCACCTCGTCGGCCCTGAACGGAATGAGCATGGGACTGGCCACCGCCTTCGTGCTGATCTGTTCGAACGTGGTTATCTCGGCACTCAAGAACCTGATCCCCGATATGGTGCGCATACCGGCCTATATCGTCGTGATCGCCACTTTCGTGACCGTGGTACAGATGTGCATGGAAGCCTTCCTGCCGGCCTTATACGCCAGCCTGGGGCTTTTCATTCCGCTGATCGTGGTAAACTGTATCGTACTGGGGCGGGCGGAAGCTTTCGCCGCCAAGAACGGCATCTGGCCTTCGGCTCTCGACGGGCTGGGCATGGGACTCGGATTCACGATGGCCCTCACCCTGCTGGGCGCCATGCGCGAATTGCTGGGAACCGGTAAATTTTTCGGCCTTACCTTGATGCCGGAAACGTACGGTTCGCTGATCTTCGTACTGGCCCCGGGCGCTTTTATCGCACTGGGCTATCTGATCGCCATCGTCAACAAACTCCGTAAAGCTTGATCTTAAAAAAAGAAAGATATGGAATATATACTCATCTTTATTGCGGCCGTCTTCGTAAACAACGTCGTACTGGCACAGTTTTTAGGAATCTGTCCTTTCCTGGGCGTATCCAAAAAAGTAGACACGGCCCTGGGCATGGGCGCGGCGGTGACGTTCGTGCTCACGATTGCGACGTTGGTGACCTTCCTGGTTCAGAAATACATATTGGACGTTTTCGGACTGGGCTACATGCAAACAATCAGCTTCATCCTAATCATTGCGGCCCTGGTGCAACTGGTGGAGATCATCCTCAAAAAAGTATCGCCCGCCCTGTATCAGGCCCTTGGTGTTTTCCTGCCCCTGATTACGACGAACTGTTGCATCTTAGGCGTAGCCATTCTGGTGATTCAAAAAGAATATAATTTATTACAATCTGTGGTATATGCAATATCGACAGCTATTGGATTTGCGCTAGCTTTAGTTATCTTTGCAGGTATCCGGGAACAATTGGCCATGACGCATGTTCCCGAAGGCATGAAAGGTACCCCGATCGCACTGATTACAGCAGGGCTGCTCGCCATGGCTTTTATGGGATTTTCAGGTATTGTATAGTTTGGCTTAATTCTAAATAAACACGCAAATGAAACAGAAAATTTTAGTAGCCGGCGGTACGGGTTATATCGGCTCGCACACCACAGTGGAATTGCAAAATGCAGGGTACGAAGTGGTAATTATCGACGATCTCTCGAATTCGAACATCGAGGTGCTCGACGGGATCGAGAAAATCACGGGGATACGTCCGGCTTTCATCCAGCTCGATCTGAAGGACAAGGAAGCGACGCGCCAGGCACTGGAAGCCCATCCGGGCATCAAAGGCATTATCCTTTTCGCTGCCAGCAAAGCGGTAGGCGAATCGGTACAACAACCCTTGAAATATTATCGCAACAATATCGTCACGCTGTTGAACCTGCTCGATCTGATGCCCGAGTTCCACATCGAAGGGATCGTATTTTCTTCTTCCTGCACGGTATACGGCCAGCCCGATCAATTGCCGGTTACGGAAGACGCGCCCATCAAACCGGCCACCTCTCCGTATGGAAACACGAAACAGATCAACGAAGAGATTGTACGCGATACTATCCACGCAGGCGCTCCTTTCAAAAGTATTCTGTTGCGTTATTTTAACCCGATCGGCGCCCATCCGTCGGCCGAGATCGGCGAGTTGCCGAACGGGGTGCCGCAGAACCTCATTCCTTATCTTACACAAACAGCCATCGGAATCCGGAAGGAACTGAGCGTATTTGGCGATGATTACGATACGCCCGACGGCTCTTGCATCCGCGATTATATCAATGTAGTCGACCTGGCCAAAGCCCATGTGGTGGCGATGGATAGAATGCTGCAAAACAAGACGGAAGCAAACGTGGAAGTGTTCAACCTCGGTACCGGACGCGGTGTAACGGTGCTGGAACTTATCAACGCTTTCGAAAAGGGAACCGGCGTAAAGGTGCCGCATAAGATCGTAGGACGTCGCGAAGGCGATATAGAAAAGGTCTGGGCGAACCCCGAACGGGCGAACAAGGTACTGGGATGGACAGCCCAGGAAACCCTTGAAGACACGTTGATTTCCGCCTGGAATTGGCAAAAAAGACTGCGGGAAAGAGGCATTCAATAAGTTAGAAGCTATACCTTATGTAAGGAAGAGCCGGTTCAATAGCTAAATTGAACCGGTTTTTTTTTCGGACGGCACTCCCTTCTTGTACTTTTTAATCAGCCGCAAAA
>DBFJSK010000312.1:0-3995 GCA_048403675.1 Tannerellaceae bacterium
GGCAGCGGGTAGCGAGGCGCTGGCCGACAAAGTATTGTACGAAGCGAATGTGTTCGTCACCCCCGGCTTTATCTTCGGCAGCGGCGGCGAACGGTATATCCGCCTTTCGCTCTGCTGCAAAAACGAAAAACTGGCGGAGGCCCTTCACCGGATTGAAAAAGTATTCGGCCCTGCCGCCCCGTCTCTGTAAACAACTAACTTATATTCGAAAAAAATAAAACAAAATAGCCTTATGGAAATGAATTTGGAATCAATCCTGTTGCCGGGTATCGACCCCCAACGTCCGATCGTAATCGCCGGCCCGTGCAGCGCCGAAACAGAAGAACAAGTGATGGAAACAGCCCGCGGGCTGGCCGACCGCGGCATTAAGTTATTTCGCGCCGGTATCTGGAAACCGCGTACGAAACCGGGCGGCTTCGAAGGTATCGGCGCCGAAGGGTTACAATGGCTCAAACGGGTAAAAAAAGAAACAGGCATGTATGTGGCCACCGAAGTGGCGACGAAAGACCATGTGTTCGAAGCGCTGAAAGCAGGGATCGACGTGCTCTGGATCGGCGCCCGTACGACGGTGAATCCTTTCGCGGTACAAGAAATTGCCGATGCTTTGAAAGGGGTAGACATTCCCGTACTGATTAAAAACCCGGTCAATCCTGACCTGGAACTTTGGATCGGGGCTTTCCAGCGGCTTTACGGAGCGGGCATCAAACGGTTGGGCGCCATCCACCGCGGATTCAGTTCGTACGACAAGAAGATCTACCGCAACCTGCCGCTCTGGCACATCCCGATCGAACTGCGCCGCCGCATGCCCGAGCTGCCCATTTTCTGCGACCCGAGCCATATCGGCGGCAAACGCGAACTGGTCGCTCCGCTCTGCCAGCAGGCGATGGACTTGAGTTTCGACGGGTTGATTATCGAATCGCATTGTAATCCGGATTGTGCCTGGAGCGACGCTTCGCAACAGGTGACGCCCGATGTGCTGGATTATGTATTGAATCTGCTGGTGATTCGCGATGTAAACCAGACGACGGAAAATCTGGCCGAACTGCGCCGCCAGATCGACGCCATTGATGAGCAACTGCTCGAATTGCTGGCTAAGCGCATGCGCATTTCACGCGAAATCGGGGTGTATAAAAAGGAACATAATATGCCGATCCTGCAATCGCCGCGTTACAGCGAAATTCTGGAAAAACGCTCCAGCATGGGGGAAGCGATGGAATTGAATACTGATTTTGTAAAAGAGATATTGAAAGAGATACACGAAGAATCTGTGCGCCAGCAGATGATTATAATGAACGAACAATAAGATGAAAATTCTGATATTGGGTGCGGGAAAGATGGGTTCTTTCTTCACCGACTTGCTCAGTTTCGACCATGAAGTGGCCGTATTGGAAAACGATCCGCGCCGGATGCGGTTTATTTACAATGCGCTCAGGTTGCAAAAGCCGGAAGAGGTGGCGACGTTTGCGCCCGAACTGGTGATTAATTGCGTGACGCTGAATTACACCATCGAGGCTTTCAAGGCTGTTTTGCCTTATCTGCAACCTTACTGCATCATTTCCGATATTGCTTCGGTGAAGACGCATCTGAAGGAATTTTACGATACCTGTGGTTTTCCGTATGTATCGACACACCCGATGTTCGGCCCTACGTTCGCCAACCTGGGGAATCTGGAAAAGGAAAATACGATTATCATTTCGGAAGGCGATCATCTGGGAAAAATCTTTTTCAAAGATATTTACGCCAGCCTCAGGTTGCATATCTGCGAGTATACGTTTGAAGAGCACGACCGGGTGGTGGCGTACTCGCTGGGGATTCCGTTTGCCTCGACGATGGTTTTCGCTTCGATCATGAAGCATCAGGATGCGCCGGGAACAACCTTCAAACGGCATATGAAGATTGCGCGCGGATTGCTTTCGGAAGACGATTATTTGCTCACGGAAATTCTTTTTAATCCGCGTACGCCGAAGCAGATCGAACGGATTCAGGATGAATTGTCGATCCTCCAGGAAATCATCAAAAACAAGGATTCCGAAGGGATGAAGGAGTATCTGACGAAGATTCGGAAGAATATCGAATAATAGGAAAAAGAGAACTTCCTAAAATGTACCGATCCCTCCTCTCTTAAAAAAATAAGAGAAGTGAGGGATCGTTCCGTATAATAGAGAATAAGAGGTAGAAAAGGCCATCTGTTTTCTTTCTACCCGATTTGTTCAAAAGGAAATAAATTAGCGCCCGATTCCGACTTTTCTTATCGGAAAAAACAACTTTTACTGCTTATTATTCGTATACTTCACCAACAGCGTATTACGGAGCGTCCGATACGTCTGCATAATCTCCCCCGCACACGTTTCGGCATACGCATTGAGCAATTCAGCCGCCTTGCGCGGATTTTTAGCGGCAAGCGAAAGATACTCCTGTTCGATAGCTGCATTCCGGCTGAAAAACGACGCCTCCAAGGGTTCGCGCGCCGCCTGCAAATCCCGTTTTCCATCCTGCCAGTTCAAATAAAGCAGATTATCCACAAAATCGACCGCCCAGCGGGCCGACCGGTCGCTATACACCTCCGGATTATACGTACCGTACACTTCCGGCACGACAGTCGTTCCGGTAAAGAAAGGCATATAAGGCGAGGTATACGCATTATCCACAAATACCCAATACACGCCCCCGATCTGGCGCGGCAGCCCGCTACGCAACTGCGCCACCATGCCATACTGGCCATCCATCCGCGCCACCGCCCGGCGACGCGTCGTTTTCATCAACTTCTGCATCTGGCCCGTAGGAAAAGGAGTAGCCAATTTGCTTTTTACCGCTTTGCCGCTCTCCGCATCGGGATAATACCAGGCCACCTCGTTTTCTTTATCGTAAATCGTGCCTTCGAACGTACTGCGCTGAAAAGCCATTATATCCTGTACAGTCAGTTTGCGGGCCGGCACAACCGACAACGGATACGTGCCGAGCGGTTCCACATATTGCGTATACTGATCGAGGTTCTGATACGGATCGGCCGTCCGGCGCGGAATGCCCGTACTGCCGGGTGCAAAAGTTTCATAAAACAACCAGAACCGATTCATCGACCATTCGCGCGGAACCGGCGCATAGGTCTCCTGCCAGCAGAAGGGACGCCCTGCGGCTGGGTCGTACCATCCTTTTTCGATGGCTACTTCCTGATAATTGGAAGACGCCCTGTATTCCTCGGGACGGGCAACATCGATTTCCTTAATCACACTCCAATTGGGAATAATCGCTACCTGGTCATCAGGCAGCCGGCGCGCCGCCCAGATCACCCCCGGTTTTCCGCTGGCTGCCGTCCAACCTTTTCCCACACTGAACAATTCCAGAATCCATACCTCCTGTGGGTCCGCCAGCGTCAAGCATTCCGATTCAGGGCCGCAGGAAGGTAAAAATCCTTTCTCTTCCATCAGCGAAGTAATCAGCTCCAAGGCTTCCCTCGCCGTCCGGCAGCGTTGCAAGGCGAAAACAGCCGCCTGTTCCACCGTCATAATCTGTTCGCCTTCTCCTTTGGCCACCTGCAATTCCGGGCGCTGGCTCATCGTGCTTTCGCCGATACAAAGTTGGTATTCGTTGATATGGGAATAGGCGGAATGAAAATAGGTATAGGTGTGCTCCGCCTGGGGAATATAACCTAGTATTTCAGGTTCTTCCTGCCCCGTCAGATTGGCGGTAAGCAGCCCATAGTAAACGGGAGCCATTGTCCCTTCGGGATAGGTTTGCCCGGGTACGATGCGGATACGGCAGTCCGCCCCGCAATCGGTATGGGAATTGAAGACGCTTCCGTCTGCCGTAGCTTTTTTCCCGGCCACGATGACGGTACAAGCCTCCGCAGCAGGCCCCGAAATGGCCAATGCTCCTAAAAGAAAGAGGATTTTCAGGTTTTTCATAACTTGTTTTTCGTATTTAGTTATTGTATTTTTTCAGATGCTAAAAAAACGGACGCCGAAGAAATTCCCATCGGATGCTTATAAAATTAAAAT
>DBFJSK010000313.1:0-9950 GCA_048403675.1 Tannerellaceae bacterium
CATAATCCGGTCGCGATCGGAGAGAAAGAAAATATCGTTGCCGATCCACATGGGGAAAATATCCTGAGCTTCGTTATGCGTGATATTTTGCACCTGCTTGGCTTCCGGATCGTAGATCCAAATATCGTCGGCCATACCGCCTTTATAATATTTCCATGTACGGAATTCGCGCATGACGCGGTTGTAAGCCAATTTCTTCCCATCGGGAGAGTAACTGCAAAAACCGCCTTCGGGCAGCGGTATTACTTCGGACAGACCACCCTCTTTATCGACGGTATAGAGTTTGCCGCTAAAACCATCGCCTATGCGGTTGCGGTAAACAATCCGATTCCCGTCGGGCGTCCAGGTCATCACGATATTGTTCGGCCCCATCCGGTCGCCCAGATCGTCGCGCTGGTTAGTAGCAGTATAGGTTATACGCAAGGGTTCGCCTCCTTCACTCGGAATGGTATAAACTTCGGTATTCCCATCGTATTGGCCGGTAAAAGCAATCGTGCGTCCGTCAGGCGAAAAGCGGGGAAACATTTCATAGCCGGGATGCGATGTCAACCGGTGCGCTTCGCCTCCGGTAATAGGCACCTTATACAAATCGCCGGCATACGAAAAAACAATTTCCTGCCCGTTGGTGGCCGGAAATCGCAGTAAACGCGCTTCCCCCGCCGCTTCCGAAAAGAGGGGTAACCACGCCAACAAAAAAAGGGATAAAATAGATTTTTTATTCATGGTGTTTTACTTTAATATCTTCCCACAAATGTACGTTTTTTTCTATTCGTTCGCATAGTTGACGTTTACTTTCGTCGATAAGGTATCAATCGGGCAAAAAGAGAGGCCCGGAGAACGCTTCCGCCCCCCCCAACCGAAAAATCTTTTGCTAATAGGCTAGCTGCAATCGCCCCCAGTGTGGAAATACATCCGCTGTTTCCTGCTCCAACAGCACAGACGCCTGCTGCCGGTCATCAGCATAGCGAGGATACGACGTGTTCATAAAGGCGGCCATTCGTTGCTGGAAAGAAGCGTTCAAGAGCATAGCCCTCGGATTTAGGGGATTCCATTGCAAGGCCTCGGCAAAACGGGCCGAAATCAGTCCTGCATATTTCGGGCCGTTGGCCGCAGGATCGACCGCTACCTGGGCGTAATACCAATATCCGGACAAGGTAAGGCACTCCGAACGTATGGCATCAGAAGAAGGTTTCATCTTGTTTAACTTTTCCAGACACCTACCGGCGTCCTGCAGATACAAGCTTCGTTCCTCAACGTCGGAAGTTCGGAAAACCAGTTCTATATCGGTATAAGCCTGATAATAAAGCGGCAACCAGTTCCCTGCATCCGCAACGGCCAGCCGTTGGAATTGGTTGCGGGCAGCTTTCCAGCCGGAAGCGGAACCGGTGGTATCTAAGGTGGCTACCGCCTTTTCCAACAGCATAGTGGAAGGCTGAGCTTTTACGAAAGCAAAAGAAAGAAAAATAGCGCAGATGCCAATTAATAAAATTACGCGTTTCATAGGACAATTGTGTTTTAAAATGAATACTAAACCGTTTTCTATTTGATAATAAATTTATATTTATAATGTAGCAACCGGGGGAGTAGGAAAGTAAAAAGGAAGAGTATCCCTCTTCCGCGACCGGTTAAAAATTAGATACGTCATACGCCGCATGACCACCCAGGGTGATAAAAATCCCGATAAAGAAAAACCGGTCGACATTAGCCACTACCGGATGGGCGGCATAACGGCCCGGCTGCTCCGGAAGTTCCGTCCAACGGTAATTAGAGACCTCCTTCCTGCCTAGCAGATTGGAAGCCGAAGCGTATATAATGACCTTCCGACTGGCCAAAAAGGTAATGCCCAGATCCAGGCTGTTATAAAAGGGCGCCACCCGGTTCATATATCCGGCCCGGTTCGGATCGTGATAAGGGCGCCCGCTGGCGAAACGATCGGTAAGGCTGAGGATGGAACGAATCGAACTCCAATGATACCGTACCGAGAGAGAGGCATTATGCCGGGTAGCATACTGAGGCACATCGCGCACGGGCGCTTCCCGGTATTTTCGCTTCGAATCGTTCCACGAATAAGAAAGCCGGTATTCCAGATGGGGCCACAGAGCGGCATCCTCGAAATACAGATCGACCCCGCGACTATAACCGTCGCCCGAGGCGTCCAGCACACCTTGCCGATCGCAAATCAACCGGTCGTATTGTTTATCATAGAATTCCGCCCGGTATACCCGGCCGGCCGATTGATGGTAAGCCCCCAGGATATAATGCCAACAACTTTCGGAAGGGAGCTGGAGATTCCGTAGCAGATAATCGTTCGAGGCCAATTGGGTATACCGGCCGACAATTCCGGAAAGCGAAACGGCACCCGGGTTATAGACTAATGCCAGGCGGGGCGAATAATTCCAGCCTCGGTTGCCCGTAGTGTATTCCAAGCGCGAAGAAAGTTCAGCCGAAAAAGACTCGGAAAACCGGAAACGGGCGGTGGTAAAACAGGCATTTATCGCATGGCGGATAGCCGGTAAAGTCGTACTCTTAGAGCCGTCCGCCCTCCGGGGCGTACCCGCGGTATCCGGAAGGATTCCGGCCATATACTGCTCGCTAAGGCTGCGAAGCATAGTTTCCACTCCCGCCTGCAAGCTGAAACGCGTTCCCAAACGCCGGTCGGCCTTCACTTTCAGATGCAGTTCCCACTCTGCGTTCCGAAAACGATCGTCCGCCTGTAAGGCTCCCCTCACTTGCCGGCGTAGAAAAGAGAAAGCGGCTCCGGCAAACAAACGTGTGCCTTGGGCCGTCTGCCGGCGGAAGGTGCCGTTCAGGTAATAATTATGCTCTCGCATATCCCGCACGCGTGCTTCTTCGCAATTGGCCAACGATGTATAATCATACCCGGCGTATAACTTCGCCACGGTATGCGCATCTTTCCGGTATCGCCCCTGCATACCGGCCGAAAACTTCTGATACGGACGTACCCAATCTGTCCGGTCGGGAACAAGCGCATAATAAGGCCCGAGATGTTGATAGTCCAGATCCAAGGCCGCAGAACCGTCGGTAAAAGCTTTCCGGCCTCCCCCGCCCACCCCGACGCTCGACAGGTTGATCCCGTATTTGCTGACCGGACTATCGTCTTTGGTGGTAAGTGGCAACACACTCGAAAGCCCTCCGGCATATTCGGGATCATAGCCGCCCAGCGAAAAATTCATTCCTTCGAACATAAAGGGAGAATAGCGCCCGCGCACCGGCGTAGTTTCACCGGCAGTGGTAGTATACGGATTCATCACATGCATATCGTCGATATAAGTTTGCACCTCCCGGCTATCTCCCCCGCGGATGAAGAGGCGCCCGTTTTCCCCGGCCATCTGCGTACCGGGAAGCGTGGCGATGGAACGATACAGGTCGCCGTTGGCCGCGCCCGCCGTAACCAGATCGACCGCCCCCATCCGGCTCCACTCGCTACTGCCTTTCAGACGAAACTGGCTGGCTACCACTTCCACATTATCGAGTACCACATTCGCCGCACGCATCCGAATCGTCAGCGTTCCTGCGGTGGCGTTCGTAGGATATTCCACCGCCGCATACCCCAATAGCAAAGCGCAAAGCGTAACAGGCCCTTCCTGCACAGTTCGGATACAGAAACCTCCGAGGGTATCGCTACTGCATCCTTCCAACGTTTCCTTGATAAACAGATTCACATCAGCAAGCGGACGTCCGGATTCGTCCACGACCCGGCCTTCGATACGATGCTGCGCCCAAAGCATGGCGCCGGCTATCACCTGAACAAGCCATCCGAGGAAAGTAAGTAAAAGCATCCGTTTCATATCTTTCGTTTTTTTGATGATTCGAGCCAAAGAGAAGGAAAACCACAAGCAGAATGAAAGTAGCGCACCGCTGTGGAAGCCTGCCCGCTCTTCGTTTCCCGAAAGCAAAAATAAAAGGAGAGTTCGAAGGGAAGAAAAAAGGGGGATAGACAACCGCGTTAGGGGATGAATAGCCGGAAAAAACCGTTTGTCACACGCTCGCTGTGACGAATGACAAAGCAACATCCCGCTTATATTCACATTTTATATACCTTTGTCCCAGCAAAAAATAATACTTCATGAAAAAAATTCTCTTACCGGCACTCGCCCTTTTCCTTTCGGCCGCTACCCAAGCCGCCGACCATCCGCTATGGATGCGCTACTCGGCTATTTCGCCCGATGGGAAAACCATCGCCTTCTGTTATCAAGGCGACATTTACA
This sequence comes from Tannerellaceae bacterium, assembly GCA_048403675.1. Lineage (GTDB taxonomy): Bacteria > Bacteroidota > Bacteroidia > Bacteroidales > Tannerellaceae > Parabacteroides. The sequence continues at coordinate 4,230 of DBFJSK010000313.1, forward strand.
CAGTACCCTCCGGCGGAGGAAAAGCCGTTCAGTTAACCACCCATCCGGCCCACGACACCCGGCCCGTCTGGTCGCCCGACGGAAAAAAAATCGTTTTCGCTTCCAACCGCAACGGCAATTTCGATCTCTTCCTGCTGGATAAAACGGGAGGCGTACCCCGGCAGCTCACCTCACATTCGGCCAACGAATACCCGGAAACCTTCCGCGATGCCGACCATATCCTCTACACGGCCTCCATCCTGGCCGACGCCTCGGACGGACAATTTCCCTCCAGCCTCTTCCCGCAGGTATACGAAATAAGCACTTCCGGCGGGCGCCCCGCCCTTTACTCCTCGCTCTCGATGGAACACCTGTCGTTCGATCCGTCGGGCAGCCGGCTGCTTTACAATGATATGAAAGGGTACGAAGACCCGTGGCGAAAACACCATCGCTCTTCGATCACCCGCGACATCTGGCTGGCGGAAGGCGATGGCGAGAAACACTACCGCAAAATCACCCCCTTTCACGGAGAAGACCGCAACCCGGTATGGACAGCCGACGGCCAAGGCTTCTATTACCTGAGTGAAGAAAACGGCAGTTTCAATATCTACCGAACCGACCTCGATGGAAAAGACAAGAAACAACTTACCACCCATACCACGCATCCGGTACGTTTCCTGACCGCTTCGCAAAACGGTCAACTTTGCTACGGCTACGACGGAGAAATCTATACTTTGCAACCGGGCGGCACCCCTGAGAAAGTAGCCATCGAAATCGTATCCGACAAAATAGAAAACGACCAGGTACAACGCCTGCTGTCGGAAGGAGCGACGGATATTGCCGTTTCGCCCAATGCCAAAGAAATCGCTTTCATCGTTCGGGGCGACGTATACGTTACGTCAGTGGACTACGAAACCACGCGCCAAATCACCAACACCCCGCAACAGGAGCGCAACCTGGATTTCAGCCCCGACGGCCGTCACCTGCTGTATGCAGCCGAGCGGGGCGGGGTTTGGGGCATCTACCAAACTAATTTGGTAAGAGAAGAAGACAAGTACTTCACCTATGCGCCGGAAATAAAAGAAGAAGCGCTCGTCGTTTCGGGGCAGCCTTCGTTCCAACCGGCTTATTCGCCCGACGGAAAAGAAGTCGCCTTCCTGGAAAACCGCACGACTTTAAAGGTACTCAACCTCAAAAGCAAGCAAGTACGCACCGTATTGGACGGCCGTTTCAACTATTCGTATAGCGACGGCGACCAACATTACCAATGGTCGCCCGACAGCCGGTGGTTCCTGACCGATTACATCGGCATCGGCGGCTGGAATAATACGGATGTAGCCTTGGTAAAAGCCGACGGAAGCGGAGAAATAACGAACCTGACGGAAAGCGGTTATTCCGACGGCGACGCCAAATGGGTACTGGACGGCAAAGCGATGATCTGGTCGTCCGACCGGGCCGGCTACCGCAGCCACGGAAGCTGGGGAGCCGAACGGGATATGTACATCATGTTCTTCGATGCCGAAGCATACGACAAATTCCGGCTTTCGAAAGAAGAGCTGGCGCTGATCGAAGACGAAAAAGACAACGATAGCGAAGAGCAGGAAAAGGACGGCGAAAAATCCGAAAGCAAAAGCAAAGGGAAAAAAACGACCCCAGAGGAAAAAACGGATAAACCGGTAGTTCCTCTCTCCTTCGATCTGGAAAACCGGAAAGATCGCACTCTCAAACTGACGATCAATTCTTCGAACCTGGGCGATGCGATACTCACCCCGAAAGGAGACAAGCTGTATTATTGCGCCGCTTTCGAAAAAGGCTACGACCTTTGGGTACGCGATTTCCGGGAGAACAGTACGAAATTGCTTATCAAAGAAGTGGGCGCAGGCACCTTGCTTGCCGATAAGAAAAAGGAAAACTTATTCCTTCTTTCCGGGGGCAAACCAACCAAAGTGAATATTAAAGACAGCAAAAAGGAAGCCATTCCTTTCAAAGCGGATTTTACGTACCGTCCGGCGGCCGAACGCGCTTATATTTTCCACCATGCCTGGCGTCAGGTTGCCGATAAGTTCTACGACCCGACGATACACGGCATCGACTGGGCCGGGTACGAAAAGGCTTACGAGAAATTCCTGCCCTTCATCAACAATAATTTCGATTTTCAGGAAATGCTTTCCGAGATGCTGGGCGAGCTGAACGGTTCGCATACCGGTGCCCGTTACCGTCCGGCTTCCACGGCCCCCGCGACGGCTTGCCTGGGCGCCTTTTTCGATCCGGCTTATACGGGGGACGGTTTGAAAATAGAAGAAATCATCAAAAAAGGCCCGCTTACGCTGGCTGATTCGAAAATCACGGCAGGATGCATCATCGAAAAGATCGATGGCAACACGGTGAAAGCCGGGGAGGATTATTATCCTTTCTTACTCAACAAAGCCGGGAAAAAGGTATGGCTCTCCGTTTATAATCCGGCCACGAAAGCCCGCTTCGACCAAGCGGTGAAAGCGATCTCCAGCGGCGAGCAGTCGGCGCTGCTGTACAAACGCTGGGTAGACCAGCGGCGGCAGATGGTAGACAGCCTTTCGGGCGGCCAGGTAGGGTATGTACATGTAAAAGGCATGGATAGCGAAAGTTTCCGCGAAGTTTATTCGGAATTGCTGGGTCGTGCACGGAATAAAAAGGCAGTGATCGTGGATACGCGCCATAACGGCGGGGGCTGGTTGCACGACGACCTGGCTACCTTACTGAGCGGCAAGGAGTACCAACGTTTCGAACCGCGCGGCCAATATATCGGAAGCGATCCGTTCAATAAATGGACGAAGCCTTCCTGCGTTTTGGTATGCGAGGATAATTATTCGAATGCGCACGGTTTCCCCTGGGTGTATAAGACGCTGGGCATCGGCAAGCTGATCGGCACTCCCGTACCGGGTACGATGACGGCGGTGTGGTGGGAAACGCAGATCGATCCTTCGATCGTTTTCGGCATTCCTCAGGTAGGCGTGAAAGACAAGGAGGGCCGTTACCTGGAAAACCAGGAGCTGGAGCCGGACATCGAAGTGTATAATACGCCGGAGTCGCAACTCAAAGGGGAGGATATGCAGTTGAAAAAGGCTGTGGAAGAGATGCTGAAAGGAACCCGGTAAATCCAACGAACCGGAGAGAAATAGGCTGCCGGAAAAAGTGCCCTCTCTCTGAGTAAGGGAGAGGCAAGCCGGGCCTTCCCCTCTAAGATAATTCCGGAAAGCGACTGTCTCAAAATAGAGAAAGGAGACAGCCGCTTTTTTTGTGGCGTAAAAGCTTTTTAGCTTAGGAAAGAAATGGCGGCATGGCACGAGAACGCCACCTACTCACTTTATTTTATTTAGCCGTTTTGAGCAGAAGATTTGCTTATGCTTCCGAAAGCAAGGGGGGTATTCTCCGCAGAGACTTCCGCGCTTTTTCCTCCGGCTATACTGCATAAGCAAGACTGCCCGGTGGCTTCCTCATAAACGGAAAGCGGCGGACAAAGATTTTTATACAAACAGGCGCAGCAATCTTGCCGCCCACGCACACGAAACCAAGCTGCATCTTTCCCACTACAGGCTCTTTTAATCAATATTTCCCAGGTATGGTTCCGCAGATTACCCAATGGTTGCCCCCCCAGATGGGTACGTACCTCGCCGTCGGGCGTAAGCGTGAGACGGCCGAAAAAATAGCTATTCACCAGACTATTACGGTGAATTTCTTTCAAATCCGGAGCATTCTGCAAAAGTTCTTCGGGATTTACATACACAGATTCCCGGAAAAAAGCGTCGTTGCATCCGGTATAGACCGGCCGAAAACAGTAAGATGTGAGGCCGGGAAGATCGGCTAGTTTCTGCCGGATGATCCGGTAGGCGTCTGCGCTGCGGATTAAAAACATCCAGGTATACGAGAGAGATTCGGCATCCGGCGAAGGAAGCGGCGTATGCTCGTCGGCTAAAACAGTGATCCGGGAAGAGAAAAACCGGCGAGCGGTTTCATTCAGCGCCGGCAAATTGGCGGCGTGAATGGTAAGTCGGCAGATTTCGCGGAAGTCGTGCAAGAGTTCACATAAACGGTTACCCTTATCGGTTTGGAAACAGGTAGTGGCTATCAGGTGAATACGATAAAGATGAGGCATATAGCTCAGATGGGGCAATTGTTTCTCCAGTACATCCGCTATCCGGTCGGACGAAATAGCGGGAAAAGAGGTACATCCTTCCGTCTGCCGGGCCACAGAAAAACAATCCGCACAACTTTGCGGGCAATGGGTATCCACATGGATGATCAACTCATGCAGATAATCGCGGTAACTTCCCCTCGCTGCGAACTGTCGTTTGCGTGCATCGTGCATGACCGAAATAAAAGGATGGGGTTGTACGGGTTTCGTCGGATAAGTCGTAAGATCGAGCCAGTCGCCCATAAATTTTGCTCTGACTTCCCGGAGGAAGGATTGGAAAACTGCGCTAGCCCCCACCCGACCACCTACTTTCACAACTCCGCCGGAAGCGGGGCGCCGGAGCTTGGCTAGCAGGGTCACTAATTCGGGAGCAGTTGTCCGGATCGATTGCCTATCGAGGGTATTAAGCAATAACGCTTCTTCGGAAACTGTTTCCAAGTAGACATAGGGTTCCAAATAAAACCAACCGCTGGGGGAAGTCGTCGATTTTTTCATATAGCGTTTATTTTAGTGGCGGAATCAGATAAAATCGATCATCATTAATACGCCGTTATCTTCTTCATTCAAGGTGGAGGCTATTTCTTTGAGTTCGCCGGAAAGCTGGTTGTTTTCCAGGGCTTCGAGTAATTTTTCGGCCGATAGGTAATGAACCAAATGACCGGAAATTAACTGATTGGCTGTACAGAAATAATCGGGATCATCCGGATAATCGCGGTTCGTGACCTTGGTACGATAGATCTTTCCCGATTTTTTCTCTAACAGATAAGAGGTTTGGGTTAAGCCTTCGTGCGTATCGAAATCATATTCCAGTTCCACAGCCGTGATAAAAATATAGTCCTTACTTTCTACGCCATAATCCAAAGCGACCTTTGGATCTTGGGAATGAATAGAAGGAGTACGCGTGAAGACCGGTTCGAAGGTTTGCTTATCAGTTAAACGGAAAATGGTATCGTTGGAAGGATCAGCAATCAGATACTGACCGTTCTGAAAAACGAACGAGGCGACCGGAGCATCAACCATAAATCCTCCGTGAGGTATACGTTTAATAATACCCCGACTCACTTTTCTCTCGGCAGGAATTGTTAAAAGATTTTGGAAGTACGTTGAATCTGTCTTAGATTGAAAATAATATTTGGTACTTTTTTCAATTCCGTCATACCATCCAATCAAAAGGCTATCATTGTAATCATACATGCTCTCTATAATCTCATCATCTAATGCAGGCCATGTTTTTACATAGCTCCCATCTAAGCGATATACTTTTATGACACGATCAAAAAGTAAATAACAATAAAGTTCTCGGGTATTTTCATCAAAGGCTATCGAACCGATACTACGATATTCTTCCGGCCCAGGGCCTTGGCGATGTATTTTATGAACCAGTTTGCCCGAATGATCGAAGAGAAGGATAGAACCGATCTCTTTATTTGCAAAGATAATATAATCCTTATTGATACATTTAGGTAAGCGGCCGTTCAACAAACAGGATGTGTCCGTTTCCAGCGGGATGTATTTTACATCGGCGATTTCTTGAACGGTAAGTTTTTTCAGTTCATATTTTTCCCTTAAAT
>DBFJSK010000314.1:0-11727 GCA_048403675.1 Tannerellaceae bacterium
TCCTGCTTTTGTTGTTCTTCGCTTTTAAGAATATTACGTACACCTTGGTGGTGTTTTCCACCGTTCCGCTTTCGCTGATTGGCGGTATCCTAGCCCTGTGGCTGCGCGGTCTTCCCTTCAGTATCAGCGCCGGCGTAGGCTTTATTGCCCTTTTCGGCGTGGCGGTATTGAACGGTATTTTGATGATTAATCACTTTAACCAGATCCGCCGGCAAGCTACCTATCCGCTTTCCACCGGGCGGGTGATTGCCCGGGGAATTCCTCATTTGTTAAGGCCGGTGTTTCTTACCGGTTTGGTCGCTTCGATGGGTTTCGTTCCTATGGCGATCGCCACTTCGGCCGGGGCGGAGATTCAGCGGCCCTTGGCGACGGTCGTGATCGGAGGCTTGATCGTATCCACAGTGCTTACCTTGCTTATTATTCCGGTGTTTTATAAAATTGTAGGAAGTGCGGCGATGTGGAAACGCCGGCATTTTCCCCGCAAATGCTTCTTCTTTCTTTTCCTTTTGCTACTTGGGCTGCCTGTTTCTCTGCAGGCCCAAGAAAAGGTAACGCTGGAAAAAGCCATCGAGCTGGCTAAACAAAATCATCCTCGCTTAAAATCGGCGACCGCCGCTATTCGACAGGCAAAAGCTGGCGAGGGGGAGGGGGAGATTTTCGAATGGACGAATACGCAGGTGAATTATTCGTGGGGACAACTGAACGGCGAAATCAAAAAGGATAAGCAATGGGAAATTACCCAAGGTCTGGGCTCTTTGTTAACGCCTTATTATAAACATCTTTTGGTCGATCGGAAGGTGGCCGCCGGTACTTTTTACCGGCAAATTGTGGAAAAAGAGGTGGTAGCGGAAGTACAACGCGCCTGGGCTTATTACCTCTATGCTTTTAAATTGCGTGCGTTGTATAGCGACCAGAATAAGTGGGCAGCCAGATTGCATCGCATCGGTGAAATTCGGTATGAGCAAGGGGAGATTACTTTGTTGGAAAAGAATATGACTACGAGCATGGCCATGGAAATGAAAAACCGGCTTTTCCAGGCCCGGGAAGAGGAAAAGCTGGCAGCGGCCCGGTTGGGTTGGGTCTGTTATACGGACTCGCCCCTGATTCCGGCCGATACCGCGTGGACGCAATTTCCGGTAGACGGCGGCGAAGCTTCGTTGTCGGAAGCCCATCTGGATTATTTTCAAAGCAGGGTCGGGCAGGCCCGGGCGCAATGGAAGGTGGAACGTAGCCGTTTCTTCCCCGAATTCTCGTTCGGATATGTGCGCCAGGATATTTTACCGGTGAAGAATCTGAACGCGTGGATGGTGGGTATCTCGTTTCCTCTTTATTTCCTGCCGCAGAAAAGCCGGGTGAAACAGGCTAAAATAGCCGCTTTCCTGGCGGAAACCGAGGCGCAGACCAACCAACGGCAACTATATCAGAAGGTGGCGGAGGCGCGGGCCAATCTGCGCCGGCAAGCGGAGAGTTTGCGCTATTATACTACCTCGGCGCTCCGGGAAGCGGAGGAACTGACGAAGGTGGCGAATTTGCAGTTGGAACAGAGTGAGACGAATGTGGCCGACTTTATCCAAGCCTTGAATGTGGCACGGGAGATTCGCCGCGGATACATTGAAACAATGTATCAGTATAATCTGGCAGCTATTGAATATGAACTTTTTAAATAGGAATAACAAGATGAAAAAGATAGTGTTTCCTTTGATGTTTTGTCTGTTTGCAGCCTGTAGTTCGAACAAAGAAGAATCTCGCGTGGAAGAACCTGCCGTGGCCGCGGAAGTACCTGCGGGCGCGGTGGCGGAACAGGCGCCCCGCGATAGCGTACCGGTCGACGCACTAACTTCGGCAACATCCAAACCCAACCAAGTTTCTTTCAACGGTATTCTGGTGATTCCTCCTCAACGCAGAGCCACGGTATCGCTTACCATGGGGGGGATCGTGAAAAATACATCGTTGTTGCCGGGCGACCCGGTCAAGCAAGGCAGCGTGCTGGCTACGTTGGAGAATCTGGATTTTATTGCTTTGCAGCAAACTTATCTGGATACGCATGCTCAAACGGAGTATGCGGAAGCGGAATATCTGCGGCAGAAAGCGCTTTCGGCCGAACAGGCGGCCTCCCAAAAGAAATTTCAGCAAAGTAAGGCGGATTATCTCTCGATGAAAAGCCGCATGGAAGCGGCGGCGGCGCAATTGAAACTGTTAGGAGTAGAGCCCGAAAGCTTATTGACGGGAGGTATTCAACCGTATTTGCAAATAAAGGCGCCGATCAGCGGGTATATTGCTGAAATAAATATGAATGTAGGCAAGTATATGAATGGAGGGGAAGCGCTTTGCGAAATTGTGGATAAAAGCCGGACGTTACTTCGGTTGACTACCTATGAAAAGGATCTGGCGCATATGAAAGTGGGCAATCCGGTGCAGTTTCGCGTCAACGGCATGGGAGAAAAGGTCTTTCGGGCCACACTCGTTTCCATCGGACAAAAGGTGGATGAAGATACGCGTTCGGTAGAGGTGTATGCCCGGGTGGATACTTCCGACAGCCAGTTTCGTCCCGGTATGTATATTACGGCAAGAATCTTAAAGGAGCCGTCGGAGGCTGAATCAAATAAGTGAAGATAGGGGGCGCCTCGGCAGAAGCAAGCCTCGCTTGCTTCTGCACTCGGTTTGCACTATCTTTGTTTTTAAAAGTAATCAGCATGAAAAACCGGTATACTTTATTCATACTTCTCGTTTCCCTTTCCGTGGCGACGCTAATTCATTTTCCGGAACTGGTTTCCCTTTTCGATGTGATGGAAAGCCGGACGCTCTTTCCTGAAATGAAGCCTGCCGACGTGGCCAGCGAAGTGTTTTTTACCTTTGTATCGTTGGTTATTCTTTTTGAAGTAAATACGTGGTTGTTTCATTTTAATCAGCCGGCCGTAAAAATTGCCTGGCAGAAAATGATTCTGTCGCTCGTTTTGACGTGGGTATTAAGTAGTTTGTTAGGAAAAGCGTTTGTGTTTCTGCATCATACGTTTCAGATTCCGGCTATCGATGCGATGGTACATCATTACCTTCATCCGCTGCGCGATTTCATTATGACCTGTACGGTGTCAGGTAGTGGCTATATATTTTATCTCATCCGGCGGCAACAGGCGGTGGTGGTCGAGAATCAGCAATTACGGGCTGAAAATATCCTGAATCAATATGAGGCGCTGAAGAATCAATTGAATCCTCATATGCTTTTCAATTCGTTGAATACGCTTCGTTCGCTGGTGCGGGAAGATACCGATAAGGCGCAGGAGTATATTCAGGAGCTTTCGCGCGTATTGCGTTATACGTTGGAGGGGAACGAATCGAAGAGCGTGTTATTAAAAGAAGAAATCGATTTCGTATCGGCCTATATTTTTTTGTTGAAAATGCGTTTCGAGGAGAATCTGACTTTCGATATCCGGATCGACGCGCCGCGCGAAAATTTTCGTCTGCCTCCGATGGCGGTTCAGATGTTAATAGAAAATGCCGTGAAACACAATGAAATAAGCGACCGGCATCCGTTGCATGTTCGCATTTATACCGAGGCTGATGAATTGATTGTTTCCAACCCGGTTCAACCTAAATTGACGGCTGCCGCCGGAACCGGTATCGGACTGGCGAATTTGGCAAAACGTTATCATTTACTTTATAAACGCGAAATACAAATACGGGAGAATGAGTGTTTCACCGTACGTATTCCTTTAATACCCCATGCCGTATGAAACTAATTATTGTAGAGGACGAAAAAGCGGCGGTGCGCAATTTAAAAGCTTTGTTGCAGGAGGTAAAACCGGATACCCAGGTGGAGGGTACGCTCGATAGTATTACGTCGGTGCTCGATTGGTTTTCTACGCATCCTATGCCGGATATGCTTTTTCTGGATATTCATTTGGCCGACGGTTCGGCTTTCGAGATTTTCGATCATTTGGAGATCACTTGCCCTATTGTCTTTACCACGGCGTACGATGAATATGCTTTGCGGGCGTTTAAGGTCAACAGCATAGATTATTTATTGAAGCCGATCGGCAGGAAGGATATAGAAAATGCATTTCTCAAATTGGAGCATTTGCATGTGCCGGGGCATGTGTCGGGGCGGATGTCGGAGCAGGCGTCGGAACGAAAAGAGAAGAGCGACGATTCGTTGGTGCAGTTAATACGTTCGTTGAAGAAGCGGGAAAGTTATAAGGCGCATTTTCTGATCCCGATAAAGGGAGACAAGTTGCTGCCTGTTTCGGTAGATATGATCTTATTGTTTTATATATAGGATTGTAAGGTGAACGTGGTCTTGACCGACGGCAAAGAATATGTTTTTCCACAGCCATTGGATGAGGTGGCCGAGAGCCTTGATCCGGCTTTATTCTTTCGCGTCAACCGCCAGTTTCTGATTTCCCGGGAAGCAATAAAAGATATTGATCTGTGGTTTAATAATCGCTTGTCGATCAATCTGCGTTGCAAGGTAACCGATGAAAAAGTGTTGGTTAGCAAGGCGCGAGTACAGGAATTTAAGGACTGGTTTTCGCGTATTTAGCGCTGTGGTCTTTGTGCCGGGGGCAAACTGCGAAGCCCGGAGGATGAAAGATAAAGCATCGCGTAAGGGGAAAGAATGTTTCTTTTTTCTCCTTACGCGATGCTTTTATTCCTTCGATGCTTTTGGTTCCCTTTCGGATGCTTTGTCTGCCCGGCGGCTTATGCCGTCAAGTCGGTAACTTCCGCTTCCAAAGCCCGGATCAGATCGGCGGGCGCCAGTTCGATTTGTAAACCGCGTTGGCCGGCGCTTACATAGATTTTGGCGTAATTGCCGGCCGTACAATGGATATAAGTAGGAAAATGTTTTTTCATGCCGATCGGGGAACAGCCTCCGCGGATATAGCCGGTAAGCGGCAGTAATTCTTTTACCGGAATCATTTCACATTTTTTGTTTCCGGATACTTTGGCGGCCTTTTTCAGATCCACTTCGTCGGCGCCCGGGATAACGCATACGAAATAACCGGTTTTATCCCCATGCAATACCAGGGTTTTAAATACCTGGGCTACATCTTCTCCTAGCTGCGAAGCTACATGCAGCGCGCTTAAATCTTCTTCGTCTACTTCATAAGGTACTAACCGGTAAGCTATTTGGGCTTTATCGAGCAAACGGGCTACATTCGTTTTGTTTATTTTCTCTTTCATATGAACCGTGTTAGGGGGGGTATATAGGTTGGGATTCAACTCAGCTCAACCGATTCCTTTCATTGATAATTGCACACGCTTACGGGCTGTATCCACACTCAGTACCTTCACTTGTACATGCTGGTGAATCGAAACCACCTCTGTCGGATCGCTGATATACCGGTCGGCCATTTCCGAAATATGCACCAGGCCGTTTTCTTTGATGCCTACATCTACAAAACAACCGAAATTGGTAATGTTCGTTACGATGCCGGGTAGAACCTGTCCTTCTTTCAGGTCGGCAATTGTTTTTACATCCGGATCGAAGGCGAACACTTGGATACGTTGGCGCGGGTCGCGTCCCGGCTTATCCAGTTCTTCCATAATGTCGAGTAGCGTGGGCATGCCCACCGCCGGGCTTACGTATTTTTCCAGTTTCAATTCTTTTTTCAGCCCTTTATCGGCAATCAATTCCGAAACTGAACAACCCAGGTCGCGAGCCATCTGTTCTACTACGGGGTAGCTTTCCGGATGTACGGCCGAATTATCCAACGGATTTTTACCTCCGGGGATGCGAAGGAATCCGGCCGATTGTTCAAACGCTTTTTCTCCCATCCGGGGTACTTTGAGCAACTCTTTGCGACTGTGGAAGGGGCCGTGCGCCGCCCGGTAATCTACAATGTTCTGCGCCAGGGCCGGCCCGAGGCCCGATACATAGGTGAGCAAATGTTTACTGGCTGTGTTTACATCCACGCCTACCAGGTTGACGCAACTTTCTACGGTCTGGTCGAGACTTTTTTTCAAAGCGTTCTGTTCTACATCATGCTGGTATTGTCCCACCCCGATACTCTTCGGGTCGATTTTTACCAATTCCGCCAAAGGGTCCATCAACCGTCTGCCGATGCTGACAGCTCCCCGTACCGTGACGTCGTACTGGGGAAATTCCTCCCGGGCTGTTTTGGAGGCCGAATACACGGACGCCCCGTTCTCGCTTACCACGAATACCTGTATTTCCCGGTCGTAACGGATGTTTGTAATAAAGGTTTCCGTTTCCCGGCTGGCCGTCCCGTTTCCGATAGCGATCGCATCGATCGCATACGTGGCCACCAATTGGGCAACCTTGGCGGCCGCTTTCCCCTTCTCGTTCTGGGGCGGGTGGGGAAAGATGGCTTCGTTGTGAAGCAGATTTCCCTGCGCATCGAGACAGACCAGCTTGCAGCCCGTCCGGTAGCCGGGATCGACGCCCAATACTCTTTTTTGACCCAGAGGAGGGGTGAGCAGTAATTGCCGGAGGTTTTCGGCAAAGACCCGAATGGCTTCTTCGTCGGCTTTTTCCTTACTCAAACGCGCGTATTCGGTTTCGATGGAGGGTTTGAGCAGGCGTTTGAACGCATCTTCCACCGCTTGTGTCACTTCCGCCGAGGCCTCCCCGCGGCCTTTTACGAAACTGTGTTTGAGCCGTTCTACACAGGTTTCCGTATCGGGCGTAAGGCCCACCCGAAGGATGCCTTCGGCTTCTCCGCGGCGCAGGGCCAGTAGCCGGTGGGAACTACAGCGGGCCAGCGGTTCACTGAAATCGAAATAGTCTTTGTATTTAATGCCTTCTTCTTCTTTGCCTTTCACTACTTTGGAGGTAATGACGGCTGTCCGTGCGAACGCCTGTCGCACGGTATGGCGCGCTTCTTCATGCTCGTTGATCCATTCGGCCATAATGTCGCGAGCGCCTTGCAACGCCTCTTCTTTGCTTTTTACTTCTCCTTTTACAAAAGGGGAAATCCGGCTGTCCAGATGGGTTTCTTTCTGTGAGAAGATAAGTTGAGCCAAGGGTTCCAATCCCTTTTTGCGTGCGATTTCCGCTTTGGTTTGTCGTTTAGGTTTATAGGGCAGATAGAGATCTTCCAGTAAGGTGGCATCCCAAGTGCTTTCGATGCGTTTTTTTAAATCGTCGGTTAGTTTTCCTTGTTCTTCAATCGAACCGAGAATGGTTTCTTTTCGTTTGTTTAATTCGGAAAGCTTTTCTCTCAAGTCTTTAATGTCGCCGATCTGAACTTCGTCCAGGCCTCCCGTCATCTCTTTCCGGTAGCGGCTGATGAAAGGAATAGTTGCGCCGCCCTGGAGTAAATCGCAGGTCTTTTCTACTTGGTTTACTGGAATATGAAGCCTTTCGGCGATCAATGTATGGAATAATGTCGCAGTCATCATCTGAATGGTATTTCTGGGTGCAAAGATAGTGCAAACCGAGTGCAGAAGCAAGCTTCGCTTGGTTCTGCCGAGGCGCCCCCTATATTCGCTTATTTAGAGCAAAGATAAATTTTTATAACTTAATTTGCGACTGTCGCCCGACTTCTTGTCTAAATATTTGTAACTGTCATTAATTTTTATGATTTTTGTGGCGTGGAACTTGTATTTTATAGAAAGCAAGTTGTAATTATCGCTATAATAAAGAAAAAAATGGCCTCGCAGGATTGGGAAAATAAAAAGTGGGAACAAGAATACAGGGATTTATCCGGACTATTGTCGAATATCGTCGACTCCTTGCCTATGTATATGTTCGTAAAGGATTCGGGCAATGGGTTTCAATATGTATATTCCAGTCCGATGATGAATCAGATTTACGGTCGCCACTACGATGCGGTAATCGGAAAGACCGATTTTGATTTATTCGCCGATCCTGTGGTCGCCCAATCTTTCCGCGATATGGACGAAGAGGTAATCCGCACAGGCAAGATGCAACGTTTTGTAGAACGGATGATTGATCCGAAAGGAATATTGCGTTCGATGGATACGATGAAAATACCGGTTCCCCGCGAAGGCAAACCGCCCTATCTTTTAGGATTATCATGGGACATTACTCAGCAAAGCCGGATTGAAGAAGAATTGCACGGATATAACAAACGGTTGGCCATGGCTTGCCAGGCCGGTAAAATTTATCCCTGGATATGGGATATGATAAACGGAACGGCCGAATTATCCTTGGTCGAAGACGGGCAGATCAGCCATGTAGCGATTACGCACGAAAGTTTTACGGAAAAAATTCATCCGGATGATCAACAGCTTTATCGGGATATGACCGATGCTTTTGCGATGGGCGAAATCGAGTCTCTTCGATTCAGTTTCCGGTGTCGTTATTTTTCCGATGAATATATCTGGTATGAAAAAGTAGGAGAGGTATACGAATATACGCCCGACGGACATCCTTACAAATCGATCGGAATCTTGCGCGATATGACGGCCGACAAGCGACACGAAGAAGACGTACAGGCCAAACGGTTGGCGGAGGAGAGCGACCGGATGAAGTCGGCTTTTATCGCCAATATGAGCCATGAAATCCGTACGCCGCTCAATGCGATTGTGGGTTTCTCTACGCTGATAGCCCAAGCCGAAACGGAGGAAGAGAAACAGGAATACCTCAAGATTATCGAATCCAGCAATGAATTTTTGTTGCAATTGATCGGGGATATTCTGGATATTTCGAAAATCGAATCGGGTAAGATGGAATTTGTTTATAGCCATTTCTCCCTGAACGAGATCTTCGCACCTCAACAGCAAGCTTTTTCGTTGAGAGCCGAGCCGGGAGTAGAAGTCGTTTTCGAAAACGACGGAACCGATTATTCCATTTATTCCGAGAAGACGCGCTTGACGCAGGTTTTGACCAATTTCCTGTCGAATGCCATTAAATTTACTGCCCGGGGATCTATCCGTTTCGGATATGAAGTTGCCGAAAACGAGGTATATGCATACGTCCGGGATACCGGTTCGGGCATTCCCCGCCCCCTTCTTTCTACCGTCTTCGATCGTTTTGTAAAGCTCGATAGTTTTAAACAGGGAACCGGTTTGGGATTGTCTATCTGTAAAACGATTATCACTATGCTGAATGGCGAAATCGGCGTCGATTCGGAAGAAGGAAAAGGTACTACCTTCTGGTTCCGTATTCCTGTGCAACCCATTCGGATCAAAGGATAATCAGCCGAGGGAGAGACATTCATTGCTCAATAACTCCAATTCCTCCCGGTTGTGGGAAGTAAATAAGACGGTTTGTTCCCGTTGTTTCTGCCAAGGTGCCATGCGCCGGATAATTCGTAACGTCAGTTCTCTGTCCAACCCTTTAAACGGCTCGTCCATAAATAACCACGCCGACGGAAAAGCCAGTGCGCGCGCTATCGCCACCCGTTGTTGCTGGCCATAGCTCAACGCGTCGGGCAACCGATCCGCATAGGCTTCCATTTCTACCATCCCAAGCGAAAGCATAGCTTTTCGCTGTGCTTCTTTCTCCGTACAAAAGAGACTCAAAGCCCATTCGATGTTTTCCAAAACCGTCAGATGGGGCAATAATTCAGGTTCCTGAAATACCGAAGCGATCCCGGAGGAGCGGTCTATTTCCACGTGACCTTCCGTAGGAACAAGCGTGCCGTTCAGCAAATTCAGCAGGGTGGTCTTGCCCTTGCCGGATGGGGCTGAAATGCCGTATATGCGATGAGGTAAAAAGGTATACGAGAAATTACGAATCCCATACAAATAACTTATTTCGCAAGCCCGGATAGGAGAGGGGTTCTTCTCTTTTATTACACGGTTGCCCCGGCTGAAACGGATCGGCGGCATACGTTCTGCCAGCCATGTAATTCCTTTGTCGAAAAGATAACTCAGCCCGACGGCCACCATCGTCCAAGCTAATAGATCCGGTACGGCCATGAAATTTTGCGCCTTTTTCATTTCCCCCCCGATGCCTACTGCTGCTTGGGAAAGTACCTCCCCCATGATGATAGCCCGCCAGCCGAAACCGGCAGCCGAAGCTAATCCGCTATATAAATAAGGTTTGAGTTGGGGATAAATAAGATGGGCTATCCGGTTATACCGGCCGATCCGGAACTGACGTCCCATCACGGTTAAACCCGGTCTGAGATGCCGTATGCCGTTGGTCAGATTTTCCGTCAGAAGGGGGAACATGGTAAGGAAGGCGATTAGCAACGGGATGCTTTCGGGTTGTAAGAAGATCAAAGCGAACAAAATAAAGGAAATGACGGGTACCGAGCGGAGAAAAGCCAGCACCGGGCGAAACAATTCGTCGATCCAGGCGCGCCGGGTCAGTAACCATGCGCAAGCGAAAGCGGCTGCGAGTGAAAAAGCCATCCCGGTTATTCCGCGTACAACGGTGGCTGCTACCGACTCATAGAACGAAGCCGTCAGGAATAAGCCGCCGGTGGTGGCCAGTAAACGGGGTACGGTCGGTATCCACTCGGGTTGTTGGTAAGTAAGGGCGAAAAGTTGCCACCCGCCCAGCAGAAGCCCGATTGAAAAAAGAGTAAATAGTTTCTTTCTCATGGTTGTTGTCCGGCGCGTGTTAATGAAGGGTGAATGACCTGTCGGGCAATCGTCCCCCGATGGCTTTGGGTTCGTATTGTTCGATTACTTCCAAAAAGGAGCGGATGCCCGGTTCCGCTTCTTTCGCTGTGCGGTAAGTGATTTTACATCTTTCTATACTTTCCGCCGTGAGCATTCCCGGAGCAAACACCCCTCCTTTTTCAAGCGTACGGATCGTTTCCGAAGGGTGATTATTGGCGAACCGGCAGGTTTGGGCCAGCAGACTGTCTATTTCCGTTTGGTAAGGTTGCAGCCAAGGCAAATAAACAATCGCCGTTTGGGCAAAACCCTCCGAGGCATCGTTCGGCGCATTCAGATCGGCTTGCACATGCCATGTACTGTCGGCCTTTAGCGCCATGCTGAGGAAGGGTTCGCTCAGTACGGCTGCATTGACTTTGCCCGCGCGTATCCCGTGCAGGATTTCACGGGGGGTAGGAAACGCATAATTCAGTTTGTAGGCTAAACTTTCTTTTTCGAGGTAATGACGAGTCAGTATATCAGGCGTTGTGCCGGCTCCAAAAAGGTGGATCGACCGGAAAGAATCGCGGGCGGCCAGGTATAAAGTGCCCCAAATCGGGCAACCGGCCAGTTTATACCGGCTTCCTTTCGTATATAAGTTCGCAGCTCCGATCATCGGGAGCACCGCTATATCAGTTTCCTCCTTGATGATTTGGGCTTGAATAAGTTCAGGGGAATCAACGATTTCTATCTTTAACTGCCGGGAAGCAATCTCCGGCGCCTGTTTCATCCAGCCGGCAAAGGCAATGGCTGAGGGTCCGCGCAAAACGGACACCCGGAGGTAGGAGGTATCTTTACTGGTTTTCCGGCATCCCGGAAAGAGAAGCAAACAACTTATAATAATAAAGAAATAGTTCATGTCCCGTCTTCTTCTGAATTCATCCACAAAGATAGTGCAAGCCGAGTGTAGAAGCAAGCTCAGCTTGGTTCTACCGAGGCGCCCCCTATCTTCGGTTATTTATGAAACAAAGATAGTGCAAGCCGAGTGCAGAAGCAAGTTCAGCTTGGTTCTACCGAGGCGCCGCCTATCTTCGGTTATCATGAAACAAAGATAGTACAAACCGAGCGGACAAACAAACTTCGCTTAGGCTAGCCCGGATTGACAATAAAATCAGACTTACAGGACGATAAAATCTGGATAAATAAGAAAACTTACAGGTAACATACGAGCGGCTACTTTTATAGCCCCCCTTA
>DBFJSK010000315.1:0-2038 GCA_048403675.1 Tannerellaceae bacterium
ACCGGGCGAAAGCCGTCGGCATCGCACAGCGGCCGCCCCGCGCCGCAGCAAGCGCCATCGAAGTAAACGTGAGCGGCAGCCCCGCCACCAAGAGGCCCCATATGCCTATATTAATTAACCATTTTATCTGCTTCATCATAAAATTCCTTTTCTGTCATCAACGCGTCCATAAGCGCCCGGGCGATCTCGCGGCCGCCCCGGAAACCCAAATGCGTATAATCTTTGCTGGCCCAGTTTTTTTCGACAAACCGCACCATGCTATTCTCGCCGCCCATCGCCCCGAATACGTTCCAAAACGGCAATCCGGCCGCGCGGGCTATCCCGCGTTGCGCGTGCAAAAGCGCCAACACCGCCGGCATCGTCTCGAACGCCCCGTCGCGCTGGCGTCCGCGGTCGGAGACGCCCAGCAACAAAATATCCGCCTGGGGATAACACAGTTTCAGTTGTTTAATCACCTTCAACATGCCTTTTGCATACCAGCCGTAATGCAGCATGCCGTCGCTCACCACATTCAGCCCGTACTGCAACACAATCAGATCGTATGGCCGCACGGCCCCGAAGGCCCGGGAGCGCGCCGAATCGAGCCGTTCGAATACCAGCCCCGAGTTTCCCCGGAGCGAGAAATTATCGACCACCACCCCGCTGGTATCCTCCATCGCCACCCCGAGCGCCTGCAACCCGGCGGCCCGGGTAAAGCGGAAATGCGCCTCGCGGCATTCGCCCCGGCATACATATTCGCCTACCGTCTCGACAGGAGGCAGCGCCTCACGCAGGGTATCGGCCGATCCGTTACACACCAATTGCATCCAAGCCTGCCCGCTGCGCGTATAATAAAACCGAAGCGACGAGACGGCCTGTAGCTCGGGATAACGAGCCATCGCCTTCACCGAAAGCGACGCTTCGGCAGCCGCATCGAAAAGCATGCCCGACAACGTATAGCGCCGACTGCGATCCGTGAGGATGGAATGCGTCGTCCACCCGGCCGAATGCAATTCGACGGTAGGACGGAACCCGGCCGCCACCGAAGCCACCGGCACAAAGCCTACCCCCCGGCCGCCGAAACGTTGCTGCAAAGCCGACCGGAAATCGGCCACCAGAATATCGCCTTCGATAAACGAATCGCCCAGGAAAGCCACCCGCACAGGGCGCCCTAACTCGTGGCGACGATCGAGCATGGCAAAGAAATGTTTCAGCCCTACATGGCCCGCGGAATAATCTTCGATATGCGTACCGGTAGAATCCGCACCCGGCTCGCCGTAGACGGCCCGGTAAAGCGAATCGCGCAGCGCCAAAGCGACCGAATCGGCCCCTTCCTTTTGCTTGGCCGGCAAGGACGACAGCAAGGTGGTATCCGATGTCATAGCGCCTACCAGCGCGGTATCAGGCTGTAAAAGCGCCTGTTTGAGGGAGTCGAGCGTGGCCGGCCCCTGGGCGACGCGAATATCCGATAATAAATCGACGCGTTTCACCGGAAAGCCGAACAGCTTGTCGGGCAATCGGTAAAGGCCTAAGCTGAAAGCTAAGGTAAGCAACAGCAGAAGCAGCAAACGGCCGAAATTATTCGTATTCTCCATTACACTTTTTCTTTTTGAGGGGGCAAAGATAAGGATTCCGGCTGAATCGGGGATACCCCGTACAGAATCTTTCGGCTGAGCGCCCCTTGTACCACGCCCCGAAGCGCCAGATAAATCAGGAAAGCCATCCAAAGGGCATGATTTCCGAGGCGGGGATAAAAGAGATAATAAACGCTAAAAAACGCACCCGAAGCCACCGCCATCGCCGCCAGCATACGGCCGGTAGCCGTGGCGCCGATAAAAATGCCATCCCATAAAAAAGCGGCGAACCCGGCCAAAGGAATGCACAGCACCCACCAAAAATAGGTAGCGGCGGCCTCCACCACTGCTTTCTCGTCGGTCAGCAGGGCCAGAAACGCCCGGCCGCCCAAGCCGTAAAGCAAGGTAAAAAAAAGAGACAGCCCGATGCCCCAGCCAAACAGCAACCGCACCATCCGGCGGAGTTCGGGCCGGTTGCGAGCGCC
>DBFJSK010000316.1:0-8753 GCA_048403675.1 Tannerellaceae bacterium
GGCCTCTTTTCTTTTGCAGCCCCGCAAGAAGCTCATCGGGACGAGGCGGCGGCGGGATTCTTCCAAGGGATAAAAACAGCAAATTGAATAAACAAAATAAAAACAGCAACAGACAATGAAAACGTATCAAGTAAACGAAGAAGGGTATTACGGCACATTCGGCGGAGCTTATATCCCCGAGATTCTCCACCAATGCGTAGAAAATTTACGTAACACCTACCTGGAAGTATTGCAAAGCGAAAGTTTCCGGGAAGAATTTCATCAACTCCTTCGCGATTACGTAGGCCGCCCCTCCCCGCTTTACCTGGCCCGGCGGCTGAGCCAAAAATACGGTTGCAAAATCTACCTCAAACGGGAAGACCTCAACCATACCGGCGCGCATAAAATAAACAATACCATCGGACAGATCCTGCTGGCCCGCCGGATGGGCAAAACCCGCATCATTGCCGAAACGGGAGCCGGCCAACACGGCGTAGCAACGGCCACCGTCTGCGCTTTGATGGATATGGAATGCATCGTATACATGGGCAAAACCGACGTAGAACGCCAACATGTAAACGTTCAGAAAATGAAAATGCTGGGAGCGAAAGTAGTGCCCGTGACTTCGGGCAACCAAACCCTGAAAGACGCCACCAACGAGGCCATCCGCGACTGGTGTTGTCATCCGTCGGATACCTATTACATTATCGGTTCCACGGTAGGGCCTCATCCTTATCCCGATATGGTGGCCCGGTTACAATCTGTCATCAGCGAAGAAATCAAAAAACAATTGTTGGCTCAGGAAGGACGCGATTATCCCGACTACCTGATTGCTTGCGTAGGCGGAGGCAGTAATGCAGCCGGAACCATTTATCATTACATCGACGACGAACGGGTAAAAATCGTCTTGGCCGAAGCCGGCGGAAAAGGGATTGCTTCGGGCATGAGCGCCGCGACCATCCAATTGGGTAAAGAAGGGATCATTCACGGAGCCCGCACCCTGGTGATGCAGAACGCCGACGGACAGATCGAAGAGCCTTATTCGATTTCGGCCGGCCTGGATTATCCGGGTATCGGGCCGATGCACGCCAATCTTTCGGCCACACACCGGGCGTCGGTATTGGCCATCGACGACGACGAAGCTTTGCAGGCGGCTTTTTGCCTGACGGAACTGGAAGGGATTATACCGGCGCTGGAAAGCGCGCACGCCTTGGGGGCCCTCGAAAAAGTGGCGTTCCATCCGGAGGATGTAGTGGTATTAACCGTCTCCGGACGCGGAGATAAGGATATGGATACCTATCTGCAATACCAGGCTTCACGGGCGGAAAAAGAAACCGGGCGGCCCGAGGAAAAGAAAAAGGCAGAACAAAGGCTTGAAAAAATAGCGGCGTCGATGGCGGGATAGGCCGGGTTTAGGGAGCCGTTATTTCTGCATAATTATACATCTGTTTTTGCATAATTATCCATTTATTCCGCTCTAATCAGGCCGTGAAATCATCGATATATCAGCGGCAAAATTCCATCGCAGTGCATTTTTAATTTCATGCCAGTGCAATTCGAATTCCATGCCAGTGTAATTCAAATTCCATGCTTATGCATTTTTTAGATGAAAAAACAACATTTTTTAAGAAATGAATAAATATACATTTTATACGACAAGTAAGAAGGTCTTGGGCGATTTGCACACCCCGGTGAGCATCTACCTGAAGGTACGCGATTTGTACCCCGAATCCGCTTTATTGGAAAGTTCCGACTTCCACGGTAATGAAAACAGTTTGTCGTTCATCGCTCTCGGCCCGTTGGCCCGGATCGGCATCAATAACGGGGAATGCACGGCCGTTTTTCCCGACGCAAGCCAGAGGGTGACCGCCTTGACCGAGACCTATCCCGTAGCGCAGGCTTTGCACGACTTTCTGGGTTGTTTCCAGGTAGAGGGCGACGACAAAAAGGTATGCGGCTTGTTCGGGTATACGGCTTTCGACGCCGTACGCTATTTTGAAAACATCCCGGTCATGGAAGTACACCATCAGGAGAACGATGCGCCGGATATGCTCTACATTCTGTACAAATATATTTTGGTGTTCGATCATTTCAAAAACGAACTGACCTTGGTGGAATTACTTTCGGAGGGAGAAACGAGCCGCTTGGCGGAAATCGAAACGCTGATCGAAAACCGGAATTACGCTTCTTACAACTTCGAAACCGCAGGGCCGGAAACCTCGTCGGTGAGCGGCGAAACCTATAAAGCGATGGTGCGCGAAGGGATTCGCCACTGCCTCAGGGGAGATGTCTTCCAAATCGTTTTGAGCCGGCGGTTCGAACAGCCTTTCAAAGGAGACGATTTCAAAGTATACCGGGCGCTTCGGAGCATCAACCCGTCGCCCTACCTGTTTTATTTCGATTTCGGGGGCTTCCGGATCTTCGGTTCCTCGCCCGAGACGCATTGCAAAGTAACCGGCGGCCATGCCAGCATCGATCCGATTGCCGGAACCGCTTTCCGCACCGGAAATGTGGAAATAGATAAACAACGTACCGAAGCGCTCCTGGCCGATCCGAAGGAAAACGCCGAACATGTCATGCTGGTGGATCTGGCACGCAACGATCTGAGCCGCAACGCGCATCATGTGCAGGTAGATTTTTATAAAGAGGTGCAATATTACAGCCACGTCATTCATTTGGTATCGCGCGTGAGCGGGGAAATCAATGCCGGCAGCCATCCGGTGAAAACCTATATCGATACGTTCCCGGCCGGTACGCTTAGCGGAGCGCCGAAGGTAAGGGCGATGCAACTCATTACGGAGATCGAACCGCACAACCGGGGCGCTTACGGAGGTTGCATCGGGTTTATCGGATTCGACGGCGATCTGAACCAGGCCATTACAATCCGTACGTTCGTAAGCCGGGGCAATGTATTGTATTACCAGGCAGGGGCCGGCATCGTGGCTAAAAGCAACGACGAACGCGAATTGCAGGAAGTGAATAATAAGTTGGGGGCGCTGAAAAAGGCGATCGACCTGGCGGAACAATTGATGAATTAAGTTTTAAACCGGATAGAAAGGAGATATTCCATGAAAGTATTAGTATTCGATAATTACGATTCGTTTACCTATAATTTATTGCATATACTGAATGAACTGGGGGCCGATACCGAAGTACGCCGCAACGACCGGATCACGCTCGACGAAGTGGAACGGTTTGATAAAATATTACTCTCGCCCGGGCCGGGCATTCCCCGGGAAGCGGGTATTTTGCTGCCCCTCATCCGGCGATACGCCCCGACGAAAAGCATCTTGGGGGTATGTTTGGGCGAACAGGCTATCGGCGAAGCGTTCGGAGCGAAACTGATTAATCTGACGGAAGTGCATCACGGCGTTTGTTCGGATATGCGGCTGGTGGCGCACGACCCGCTTTTCGCCGGCTTGGAACCGGGATTCCGGGCGGGACGTTATCATTCGTGGGTGGTTTCGCGCGAGGCTTTTCCGGAATGCCTGGAGATTACCGCCGAAGATACGGAAGGAAAAGAGATCATGGCGCTCCGGCATCGAGTGTATGATGTAAAAGGCATTCAGTTTCATCCGGAATCGGTACTTACGCCGAAAGGCAAGAGAATCATCGAAAACTGGTTGCGCGGGTAAGGAAACGTACTGTCGTTTTTGGGAATCGCAAACGAATTAAAAAATCAACAGACAATGAAAACTATATTATATCGTTTATTCGAACATCAGTATCTGGGCCGCAACGAGGCGCGGATCATGCTCCAACAAATAGCGGAAGGAAAGTTTACCGATACGCAGATTGCCAGTCTGATTACGGTTTTTCTGATGCGTAATATTTCCGTGGACGAGCTGACGGGTTTCCGCCAGGCACTCTTGGACATGCGTGTGGCGGTGGATTTGGCAGCTTACCACCCCATCGATATTGTCGGGACGGGGGGCGACGGCAAGAATACGTTCAATATCAGTACGGCGGCCTGCTTTGTGGTTGCGGCGGCCGGTTATCCGGTGGTAAAGCATGGGAACTACGGGGCTACGTCGGTGAGCGGAGCCAGCAATGTGATGGAACAGCACGGGGTACGGTTTACGGCCGATCCCGCTAAACTGACTCGCTCGATGGATGTGGCGGGGATTGCTTATTTGCATGCTCCGTTGTTCAATCCGGCGTTGAAAGCGGTGGCCGGGGTACGGAAAAGTTTGGGAGTGCGCAGTTTTTTCAATATGTTGGGTCCGCTGGTGAATCCGGTGGTTCCGGCGTATCAGTTGCTCGGGGTTTATAATCTGCCTCTTTTGCGGCTTTATAATTATACGTACCAGGAGAGTGGCACCCGGTTTGCCGTGGTACATAGCCTGGACGGATACGATGAGATTTCGCTTACGGCGCCTTTCAAGGTGGCGATGGCCGAGAAAGAAAAAATTTATACGCCGCAAATGCTGGGGTTTCCTACGGCTACCGAAGCGGAACTCGACGGTGGCGATTCGCCCGAATCGGCTGCGCGTATTTTCGATGCGGTATTGGCTAACCGGGGCACCGAGGCGCAAAAAAATTGCGTGGTGGCGAATGCAGGGTTTGCTATCCAGGTGATTTGTCCGCAGAAACCGATTGAAGCCTGTTTGGCCGAAGCACGGGAAGCGTTGGAAGGGGGGAAAGCGCTGGCAAATTTCAAACGTTTTTTGGAAGTAAACAGCTAATTTATAAACAGATTGAGGGTGATGAAAGATATTTTACAGACAATTATCGCGCACAAACGGATAGAAGTGGAGCGCCAGAAAGCGGCAGTTCCGCTGGATACTTTACTGGGGCTGGGCAGCGATCGCCTGGAACGCGATCCGCTTTCGATGCGCAAAGCGCTGGCCGCGTCTCCTTCCGGCATTATTGCCGAGTTTAAACGGAAAAGTCCTTCCAAAGGCTGGTTGCATCCGGGGGCGGATGTGGCGGAGATTGTACCGGCATACGAGAGAGGGGGAGCCGCGGCTTGTTCTATCCTGACCGACCCGGATTTTTTCGGCGGTTCGCTCGGCGATTTGCAACGCGCCCGCAAACGGGTGGCGCTGCCGCTGCTACGGAAGGATTTTATTATCGATCCTTATCAACTTTTTCAAGCCCGGGTGATGGGGGCAGATGCCGTTTTATTGATTGCGGCGGCGCTCACCAAAGAGGATTGCCGGCGGTTGGCCGAAACGGCCCATACGCTTCAACTGGAAGTATTGCTGGAAATTCATACCGAAGAAGAGCTGGCGTATGTGAACGAGCATATCGATATGCTGGGGGTGAACAATCGCAATTTGGGTAGCTTCCATACGGATGTCGCCAATTCGTTTCGTTTGGCGCAGGCGTTGAAGAAACACAGCGGAGTGGCTTCTGAAGGTTATCGGGGGGCCGGGGCCGGTGAGGCCGGGTCGGGGGGCTTACAGTCGGAGGGCTTACAGCCGGCGCCCTTAGCGAAAAGCGTACCGGAGAATACCTTACCGGGAAACACTTTACCGGTTACAAAGAAGCCGGATCGTCGTGCCGATACAAGCCTCGGCCCCCTGTTTGTTTCGGAAAGCGGTCTTTCCGAAGGAACTACCCTCGGGCAGTTACGTGAAGCCGGTTTTCGGGGATTCCTGATCGGAGAAACATTTATGAAAACGAAGGAGCCGGGAGAGACACTGGCTGCTTTTATACAGACAATCCCATGAAAACGGGTATCCCGGCCGCTTCTCCCGATTTCGGAGAAAAGCCGGAAAAAGAAAATAGAAGTTCGATACCGAAAAGTGAAACGGAAAGAAAAGAGGCCTACGGAGAAGTGATTTTTGGGAAAAATCGCCCCGCCCCCCTCCTTTCCGGCAACCGGCGGATGCTGATCAAAGTATGCGGTTTGCGGGAGACGGAAAATATCCGCCTCGTCAGCCGGCTCGATATTGACTGGATCGGATTTATTTTTTATCCCCGCTCTCCACGGTATATTCTGGCGCCGCTTCTTCAGGATAAGCAGGTTTCGGAAGGCTCCGCAAAAAATCCTGTGCCCGATTTCTTTATTTCCGATGCCCGCACGCCCCATTCTCCGCGCCGCGTAGGCGTTTTTGTGAACGAAAGTGCGGAATATATGGCGGAAATAGCCGAAACATTCGGATTGGATTACCTGCAATTGCACGGCCGGGAAACACCCGATGCCTGCTATGCATTGCACAAACGGGGATTTGCGCTTATCAAAGCTTTTTCGATCGCCTCGGCTGATGATTTGTTGCAAACCAGGGCGTATGAAGGCAGAGTGGATTATTTTTTATTCGATACGCATTGTGCAGGCTACGGGGGAAGCGGCCGGTGCTTCGATTGGCGGATCTTAGCCGGGTACGCCGGCCAAACGCCTTTCTTACTCAGCGGAGGCATCGGGCCGGATCAGCTAGAAGAACTGCGCGCTTTCCGCCATCCCTGCCTGGCGGGGATCGATCTGAACAGCGCGTTTGAAACGGCTCCGGGGCGGAAAGATACCGAGAAATTAGCGGATTTTATCCGCAGTTACCGCACAATCCACCCGGCGTAGAGAAAAACGTCGAACTTTTTTTTCAGGCCGCCAAAGGCCGCTCAATCGTATACGTACATTCAAATTAAATACAATGGCTATGAACCGTATTCAAACTTTATTTCAAACGAAGCCGTCAGGCATCCTTTCCGTTTATTTTACAGCCGGTTATCCGCGGCGCGACGATACCGTTTCTATCTTACAAGCGCTCGAAGCCAAAGGGGTGGACATGGTTGAAATCGGAATTCCTTTTTCTGATCCGATGGCCGACGGGCCTGTAATCCAGCAAGCGGCTACCGAAGCGCTGCGGGCAGGAATGTCGCTTAAATTATTATTCGAACAATTACGCCAGGTGCGGCGCACAGTTGCCATGCCGCTAATCCTGATGGGCTATCTTAACCCGATCATGCAATACGGGTTCGAGGCTTTTTGCCGGAGTTGTCAGGAGGCGGGCATCGACGGCGTCATCATTCCCGACCTTCCTTTTGCGGATTATAAGGCGGATTATAAAGAGATAGCCGACCGGTATGAGGTAAAAATAATCATGCTGATCACGCCGGAAACGTCTGAAGCGCGCATCCGCCAGATCGATGCGCATACCAGCGGTTTTATTTATATGGTATCGAGCGCCGCTACCACCGGGGCGCAGCGTAGTTTCGACGAGCAAAAGCAGGCTTATTTTTCCCGCATTCAGCGTATGAACTTGCATAATCCTACCTTGATCGGTTTCGGTATCAGCAACAAGCCTACTTATGAGTCGGCTTTGCAACATGCCTCGGGCGCCATTGTGGGCAGTAAGTTCGTGCAACTGTTGGGAAGCGCCGCTTCGGCGGACGAGGCGGTCGATCAGTTGTTGGAAGCGCTGGCCTCAGCGCCTGGCGAAAGGTAGCGCGTAAAAGCGGCGGGAGGGCCGGAAAACAATCCCCTCCCCCCGGCTGTTTTATACCAAAACAACCAAGCATGAATAATTTCATATTTCACAACCCTACCCGGTTGATTTTCGGGAAGGGTACGATCGGAGAATTAGCGACTGCCATCCCGCTCAGCCACCGGATTATGGTTACCTACGGGGGCGGCAGTGTAAAACACAACGGGGTGTACGACCAGGTGGTGCATGCTTTGAAAGAACGCGATTACATCGAGTTCTGGGGCATCGGGCCGAATCCGGACATTGCTACACTGAGGAGCGCCATTCAATTGGGAAAAGAGAAACAGGTAGATTTCATACTGGCCGTGGGCGGAGGTTCGGTAATCGACGGGAGTAAATTGATCGCCGCCGGGATGCGGTATAGCGGAGATCCCTGGGAACTGGTGGAAAAGGGTTCTTATTTTCAGAGTATTCCCTTGGCTACGGTACTTACCATGCCGGCTACCGGCTCGGAAATGAATAACGGGGCGGTAATTTCCTGCGGAGAAACGCACGAGAAATTTCCTTTCTTCACGAATTATCCGCTCTTTTCGATACTCGATCCTGAAACGGCATTTAGTTTGCCCGATACCCAACTGGCTGCGGGCATAGCCGATACCTTTGTGCATGTGATGGAACAATATCTTACTATTCCCGGTCAATCGCGTCTGATGGATCGGTGGGCGGAAGGTATTTTGCAGACGTTGATCGAGGTGGCGCCTTTGTTGAAGGCGAATCGGCAAGATTATAATGCGATGGCCGATTTCATGTTGTGTGCTACGATGGGGTTGAACGGTTTTATTTCGATGGGGGTTTTTCAGGATTGGGCCACGCATATGATCGGCCACGAACTGACGGCTTTGCAGGGCTTGACGCACGGGGTTACGTTAGCGATTGTTTATCCGGGCTTATTACGTACGTTGAAGAAACAAAAAGAGGCGAAACTTTTACAATACGGGGCGCGGATTTGGGGAATAACCGAAGGTACGCCGGAAGAAAGAGCGGATCGGGCGATTGAAAAAACAGAAGATTTTTTCCGTAGCTTGGGATTGCCTACCCGTTTGGAAGAGGCGCATATTGACGAGCGTACGATTCAGGAAATCGAACGGCGTTTTAACGAACGCAACGCAGCGTATGGAGAAGAGAAGAATGTGAACGCGAAAAAGGCGCGGGAAGTTCTGGAGAATTGCCGGTTGTAAGTCGGCAGGTAAAAGAAAATCCGTAGGTTCGCTGGCCAGGAAACGGTAATACTAAAAATGGTTGGTAAAAACATCCTTTAGCAGGGTTCTTACCAACCATATTTTTTCTGGACAGGCCAGTGTTTACTCAGCGCTTTCTGCGGCAGGAGCTTCAACTTCGGCAGCGGGA
>DBFJSK010000317.1:0-14120 GCA_048403675.1 Tannerellaceae bacterium
TCTCTTTTTAAAATGTCGTAATTCATAATCTATTGTTATATTCGCGAAAAAGATTCAGAATACCTGTAAAATACCATCAAAAGACATGACTAAGAAAGTGAAGTGGAGCCTAACCGCGGCCATCTTGTTGATGATTGCCGGCATGATTGCCTATCCGAAATTGAAACAAAAATGGAATGCCTCTGGCGATGTCGCCGCCACTGCCGGGCTTGGTGGAACATCCACACGCAAACAAATACTTACCATCAACGCCGAAGTGCTCAACTATCAATCTCTGACCGATAAAATCATGAGTACCGGAAGCACCCTTCCCGATGAAGAGGTAGACCTCGCTTTCGAATCGTCCGGTAAAATCGTAGCGATTTATTTTACCGAAGGCACCCATGTGAAAGCCGGCGATTTGTTGGCTAAAATCAACGACAAACCGCTACAAGCCGAACTCAAAAAACTGGAAGCCCAGGTGCCGCTGGCCAAAGACCGGGTATATCGCCAACGCACGCTGCTCGAAAAGGGCGCCGTCAGCCAGGAAGCTTTCGAACAGGTAGCCACCGAATATGAAAAACTTATGGCCGACATCGAACTGGTCAAAGCCAATATCGCCCAAACCGAACTCCGAGCGCCTTTCGAGGGAATTATCGGTCTGCGGATGGTCAGCGAAGGAGCCTATGTTACCTCTTCCTCGTCGGTGATTGCCAAGCTGACGAAAATATCTCCGTTGAAAATCGAATTTTCCATTCCCGAAAGTTACTCGGCCGAAGTCCGGGAAGGTACTCCCATCGTCTTCCGCATGGAAACCGACGGTGGCCTGATGCGCGATTACAAAGCCACCGTATACGCTGTGGAAAGCAAAGTCGACCTGTCTACCCGTACGCTGAAAGTGCGGGCCAAATACCCTAATGCCGGAGAAACCATTCTACCCGGGCGTTATACCTCCGTGGAAATTACCAAACGGGAAATCAAAGACGCACTGGCTATACCCAGTGAAGCCTTGATCCCGGAAATGGGGAAAGATATTGTCTACCTCTATAAAAGCGGAGCCGCCGAAGCCGCGGAAGTGAAAATCGGTCTTCGCACTGAAAGCCGCGTGCAAGTGCTGGAAGGTGTGAACCCCGGAGATACGCTCATTATATCGGGTGTAATGCAATTGCGGAGCGGCATGAAAGTATCGATCGACAACCTGTATTAAGCGAAAGGGAAAATAGGATATGGCTAATATTTCAGAAATCAGTATCAACCGGCCTGTACTCTCCACGGTGATGATGCTGGTCATTCTTTTGTTCGGATTTATCGGGTACCGTTTTTTGGGCGTACGCGAATTTCCGAGTGTCGACCAACCCATTATTTCCGTCAATGTTTCGTACCCCGGAGCAAACGCGGATGTAATTATGAACCAGATTACCGAACCACTCGAACAAAATATCAACGGAATCCCCGGCATTCGTTCCCTCAGCAGCGTCAGCAGCCAGGGCAGCAGCCGCATTACGGTGGAATTCGAGCTTTCGGTGGATATGGAAACGGCCGCCAACGACGTACGCGATAAGGTATCCAGGGCCCAGCGCTATCTGCCCCGCGATTGCGATCCGCCCACCGTTTCGAAAGCGGATGCTGACGCGTCGCCGATTATGCAGATCGCCATCCGCAGCAGCAAGCGCTCGCTGATGGAGCTTAGTGAGATTGCCGAACTGACGGTGAAAGAGCGCCTGCAAACCATTTCGAATGTCAGTGGCGTGGATATTTGGGGCCAAAAACGCTATTCGATGCGCCTGTGGCTCGATCCGATTAAAATGGCCGGCTACGGCGTGACGCCCATCGACGTGAAAAATGCCGTCGATCGCGAGAATGTGGAACTGCCTTCCGGCAGTATCGAAGGCAATACGATGTCGCTTTCCATCCGGACGCTGGGGCTGATGCACACGGCCAAAGAATTCAACGATTTGATCATTCGCGAAGACAATCATAATATTGTGCGTTTCAGCGATGTCGGGCGTGCGGAACTGGCTCCCGAAGACCTGAGGAGCTTGCTCAAGAAAAACGGCGAACCGATGGTGATGGACGTGATTATTCCCCAGCCCGGGGCGAACCATATCGAGATTGCCAACGAAGCCTATAAGCGGATCGAACAATTGCAAAAGGATTTGCCGGAAGACGTGACCATTGAAATGATGTACGACAACACGCGTTTTATTCGTGCTTCAATCGGCGAAGTGCAACAAACCATTTACGAAGCCTTCCTTTTGGTGGTCTTGATTATTTTCCTTTTCCTGCGCGACTGGCGCGTCACCTTGGTACCGGTGGTCGTCATTCCGGTTTCGCTGGTGGGTGCCTTCTTCGTGATGTATATATCCGGATTCTCCATCAACGTGCTGACGATGCTCGCCGTGGTGCTTTCGGTTGGTCTGGTGGTGGACGATGCCATCGTGGTGGCCGAAAATATCTATGTGCGCATCGAGAAAGGCATGTCGCCCAAGGAAGCGGGTATCGAAGGATCGAAAGAGATCTTTTTCGCGGTGATCTCCACCACTATCACCCTTATCTCCGTTTTCCTGCCCATCGTTTTTATGGAAGGAATGACGGGGCGCCTGTTCAAAGAATTCAGTATCGTGATTGCCGGTTCGGTAGCCATCTCTTCGTTCGTAGCTCTTACCTTCACCCCCATGCTGGCTACCAAATTGCTGAAACGGCGCGAACATAAAAACTGGTTTTACCAGAAGACGGAACCTTTCTTCGAAGGCATGAACCGCATCTATGCCCGTTCGCTCGACGGGTTCTTGAACCATAAGATCTGGGCCATTCCGATCGTCATCCTGTTGTTTGTCTCCATCGGATACTTCTGGAAAAATATCCGGGCCGAACTTTCGCCCTTGGAAGACCGTTCGATTATCTTCGTCAGCATGCGCGGGCCCGAAGGAGCGACTTTCGAGTTTATCCGCGATTATGCCGACCGCATCGAGCAAATAGCCGACTCCATCACCCCCGAACGCCAATCGCTGATGACGCGCTCCTGGGAGGGCGGAGGTGCCATAAACCTGATTCTGACGGATATAAATGAGCGCAAGCGCACCCAGATGGAAATTGCCGAGCAGCTTTCGAAAGCCGTGAAGAACGAAACGAAGGCCCGTGCCTTTGTGCAACAACAATCTACTTTCGGCGGCCGCCGGGGCGGAATGCCGGTGCAATATGTATTACAAGCGCCGAGTCTGGAAAAATTGCAGGAATACCTGCCCGCTTTTATGCAAAAAGTAAACGAAAGTCCGGTTTTTCAGATGGCCGATGTAAACCTGAAATTTACCAAGCCCGAAACCCGCATCGAAATCAACCGCGACAAAGCCTCCTTGCTGGGGGTAAGCACCCGCAATATCGCGCAAACCTTGCAATATGCGTTGAGCGGCCAGCGAATGGGCTATTTTTACCTCAACGGCAAGCAATACCAGATATTGGGCGAAATCAACCGCCAGCAACGCAATACGCCCCTCGATCTGAAATCGATCTATGTACGGAGCGACAACGGCCAAATGATCCAATTGGATAACCTCGTCCGTCTGCACGAAGATGTAGCGCCCCCGCAGTTGTACCGCTATAACCGGTTTGTTTCGGCCACCGTTTCGAGCGGTTTGAATAAGGGATATACCATCGGCGACGGCCTCGACGAAATGGATCGCATCGCTTCCGAAACCCTCGACGGCAGTTTCCGTACCGCCCTCTCGGGTGAATCCAAGGAATTCCGCGAGAGTTCGTCGAGTTTGATGTTTGCCATGATCCTGGCCTTGTTTATGATTTACCTCGTATTGGCGGCGCAGTTCGAAAGCTTTAAAGACCCGTTGGTTGTAATGTGCACGGTACCCCTGGCGATTGCCGGCGCCCTTTTCTTTATGAGCTACTGGGGGACGACGATGAATATTTTCAGCCAGATCGGGATTATCATGCTGATCGGGTTGGTGGCCAAGAACGGCATTTTGATTGTGGAATTTGCCAACCAGCGCCAGGAAGCGGGCCTGCGCATGGGCGAAGCCATCCGAAGCGCTTCCACGCAGCGGCTTCGGCCGATTTTGATGACGAGTACCTCGACCATCCTGGGATTGATCCCGCTGGTCTATGCTGTCGGCGAGGGCGCCCAGGGACGAATTGCAATGGGGGTAGCCGTTGTGGGCGGCATGGTGGTTTCCACTTTCCTGACTTTGTTTATCGTCCCGGCCATGTACAGTTTTATTTCGACCGACCGCAATGCAGCCGACCGAAAAAAGAAGATAGAAAAATAGAACGGATATGAACAGAAAAATATATATACTGTTAGCCCTGGGCCTTGTCTGCCTGGGCGTACGCGGCCAGCAGGTATTCAGCCTCAAACAATGCATCGAAACCGGCCTCGAACGCAATTATTCCATCCGTATCGTGCGGAATGAGCAGCAGATCGACAAAAACAATGCGACCCCCGGCAACGCAGGGTATTTGCCCACGGCGGATATGAGCGGCGGTTTCAGCGGCTCGATAAATACAAACCGGAACAGCTTGAGCGACGGAAGCGTGGAGAAACAAACCGGCGTGAACAGCGAAACGGGCAACATCGGGCTGAATGTGAATTGGACGGTATTCGACGGCTTCGGTATTCAGGCCGAATACACCCGGCTGAAAGAATTGGAGCGAATGGGAGAATTGAATACCCGGGTAACGATCGAGGACTTTGTGGCCCAACTATCAGGTGAATATTACAACCTGATCCGGCAAAAGATCCGGTTGAGAAACCTCCGTTCCACCCTCGATTTGTCGCGCGAGCGTCTGCGCATCGTGGAAGAGCGGTATTCGATCGGCTCGATGTCGCGGCTCGATTTGCAGCAGGCCCAGGTCGATTTCAATGCCGACAGTTCGAAAGTGCTCAACCAGTTGGAAGTGGTGCATACATCGCGTATCCGGCTGAACCAGCTCATGGCGCTGGAAAATGTGGAGGAACAGATTATGATCCGCGATTCGGTGATTTACCCCAATCCATTCTTGGATGAGATAGAGCTATGGAAAAATACCCTCTCTTCGAACGCCCCCTTATTAATGGCGCAGAAAAACAAGGTATTATCGGAATTGGATTATAAAAAAGTAAAGAGCCGCAACTACCCCTATGTGAAACTGAATGCAGGCTACGGCTACACCGCCAATTGGTACGAAGTAGGAACCACCGATCTGCAACAACGCCTCGGTCTCAATTACGGCCTGACGGTAGGCCTGACGCTTTTCGACGGCTTGAATCGCCGCCGGGAACGCCGCAATGCCCGGATACAAATTGAAAACCAACAGCTCCGCATTGATGAACTGGAGCTTTCGCTGCGGGCCGATCTGAGCAATTTCTGGATGGCTTATCGGAACAACCTGGATCTGTGGAGCCTGGAAAAAGCCAACCTGGTCGCAGCCCAGGAAAACTACCGGATTGCCATCGACCGGTATAAACTGGGAGAACTCTCGGGCATCGAACTTCGGGAAGCGCAAAACAGTTTGCTTGAGGCGGAAGAGCGCCAGTCGATCGCCGAATATTCCACCAAACTTTGTGAAATTTCCCTGCTTCAACTCAGCGGACAGATCCTCACTTACATACGTCCCGAACCGGAAAAGGCGAGCTATTAAAAAAAGTACTACCTTTGTTGCGGGCTAAAAAGCAGGACAATGCAGTGGAAACCTAATTTACATACCCCGAGGCGGTGCGTGTTGCTGTACCGGATCTTCCGGTTCCGGCGCGGATTCGGCGTGCATTCGCCTTTTGTGTATAATCTGATTACAAAGGTAATAGAAGAAAAGCGCCCTTACTATTGCTATGACGATATAGAGCTGGTAAGGCGGCAATTTTATTACCGGGAAACCCGTTTTCCCTGGATTGACCGCCGCCACGGCAAAAAGGAAGTACCCGACATGCCGGTGGGACACATTCTTCGCAGGGAAGCCATCCGGAAAAAACAGGGAGAACTGCTGTTCCGCCTGGCGAACTATTTCAAGCCCCGGCATATTTTGCAGTTCGGCTGTTCCGCCGGTATCTCCACCCTCTATCTTACCGCTTATTCGCCGGAGGTAGCCTGCACTGTGCTGGAATGCATGCCTTCGTTGGCGGTAGTAGCCCGTCAAGTCTGGCAGAAGGCAGCCCGCGGGCCCGTGGATTTGCGGGTAGGAGAGTACCCGGCGCTGTTGCCCGGAGCCTTAAAGAAAATAGACCGTCTCGATTTTGTATTTTTCAACCGCCTGGAAGAAGCCGCCGACCGGGAAACCCTGTTCGAAGCCTGTCTTGAAAAAGCGCATAATGAAACCGTGATCGTGCTGTCCGGAATCAAAGCGAACCGCGCCATGCGGGCTTTCTGGCGTTCGGTATGCGGCCGCCAGGACGTAACGGTGACGCTCGACTTGTACACGCTGGGCATCGTCATCCTCAACCGGAAATTGCATAAGCGCAATTATACCGTTTATTTTTGAAAGCCTCCCTTCGTTTCTGTTTGCTCCGGAGGAAACCGTCCGGAAGCCGCCCCCTATTTTTCGGTTACTTTTCGCTATTTTCTGCTTCTGAATGTGTAAGTTTGCACGGCAGATTGTTATGTATAGAAAAAAGTAGAGACAATGAAAAAAAGTATTATTTATACCGGCACCGGCGATAAGGGCACTACCTCGTTGGTAGGGGGCCAGCGGGTTTCCAAGGCACACCAGCGTATTGAAAGCTATGGCACGGTCGACGAGCTTAATTCGTTTATCGGCCTCTTGATTACTTCGCTTGAAGACCAGCAAGATAAAGATTTCCTTTCTTTCGTACAACATAAATTGTTCACCATCGGTTCTTACCTGGCCACCGATCAGGAAACGACCGAGCTGAAAATAGAAAGCCGCGTAACGCCGGAAAGTATCGACCGGATCGAAAAAGAAATCGACCGGATCGACAGCGAGCTACCCAAAATGCGCGCCTTCGTACTGCCGGGCGGTTGCCGCTCCGCCTCGTTGGCCCATGTATGCCGCACGGTTTGCCGCCGCGCCGAACGCCAGATTTACCGTTTGTCGGAAACCAGCCCGGTAGAAGAACCCGTACTGGTGTTTATGAACCGACTATCTGATTATCTGTTTGTTCTGGCCCGCAAAGAATGCATCCGCAACGAGGGCAAAGAAATTATATGGGATTATACTTGCATGTAACGAATATTGTTTTATTTTTGCGCAAAAATTGAGAACCGAACCACCCCGGGCAGTAACGCCCCCGGAGGTTATTAATACTTGACAGCTATGTATTGGACTTTAGAGTTAGCTTCAAAATTGGAAGACGCACCTTGGCCTGCAACCAAGGATGAACTGATCGACTATGCACAACGTTCGGGAGCTCCCCTGGAAGTGATCGAAAATTTGCAGGAAATGGAAGACGAAGGCGAAATATACGAATGTATGGAAGATATTTGGCCCGACTATCCCAGTAAAGAAGACTTCTTTTTCAACGAAGAGGAATACTAACCGCCCTTTGTGCGGCGGCGCATGCAGCCGCCTTACCCGGGGGTAAAGAAAAAATAGGAACGAGGCAGAGGGCAACGGCTCGGCTGCCTCGTTCGTTTTTGGGTGTAAACACAATTTATCACGTCGAGCGGCGTTGTATAACCGTACCCTTGTTCGGAGCATTTATATGAGAAGAATCCTTCTGTCAGTCGTATTACTAACACTAACGTGTGCGGGCCTTGTCCGCGCCCAATACGATGCACGCCTTGGCCAATACTTCCTGGCTACGGGCTACTATAACCCGGCCTATGCGGGATCGACGGAGGATTTGAACCTGCTGGCCCTCTCCCGCCTGGAATGGATCGGCATACACGGCGCCCCGAAATCATTTTTTGTCACGGCCGATATGCCACTCAAAATCGGCAAAACCCAGCATGGCGTCGGCCTGGTTGTTTTCACCGAAGGATTAGGCCTTTTCATGAATACCCATGTAGCGGCCCAATACGCTTACAAACGCCCCCTGCTGGGAGGTACCCTGAGCGTGGGCATACAGGCGGGCATCGCCAACCAATCGTTCGACGGCACCAAGGTCTATATGCCCGATGCCGAATACTTTATCAAAGCCGGCGAAGACAATGCCATTCCCACCACCCAGGTACAGGGCATGATGTTCGACATGAACGCGGGCCTCTACTACACCCGTAAAAACTTCTACCTCGGCCTGGGCGCCACGCACCTGACCGAACCCGAAATGCAACTCGACGAAAATGCGTATTCCTATATCGGACGCGCATTTAATTTGACGGGAGGATACAATATTAAGCTGAGGAACCCGTTGTATGAATTACAGCCGTCTCTATTTTTACTGACGGATATGACGAATTTCCATGCCGATTTCACCGCCCGGATGGAATACAATAAAATGTTCAACGGCGGGATAGCCTGGCGCGTGAACGAATCGATCGGGCTTTTGCTCGGCGCCCGGTTCGGACGTTTCCAATTCGGATACGCCTTCGACTTCCCCACCACCGCCCTGGGAAAAGGCACGGCGGGAAGCCACGAATTGCTGGTGAGATACAGTTTGAAGCTGCATAAAACGAAAACAGGAAAAAACAGACATAAAAGCGTACGCATCTTATAGTATATGAAAAAAGTATTAGTAGTACTTGCCATAGTAACCTTGCTTACTTCCTGCGGCAAATCCCTGAGGAATGCCGGGGGCGAAGTAACCGGTGTCCGCACCGTTGCATTCAACGAACCGGCTCCTTACGGCATGGTCCTGATTAAACGCGGTTCCTTCGAAATGGGCCCTTCCGATAAAGACTCTCTCTGGGGCATCATGCCCGAAACCAAAGGCGTTTCTTTCGACGCTTTCTGGATGGATCAAACGGAAGTAACCAACGCCAAATACCGCCAATTCGTGTATTGGGTGCGCGACTCCATTATCCGCGAACGCCTGGCCGATCCGGCTTACGGCGGCAACGACTTGTTCAAGATCACCGAAGATAAATACGGCGAGCCGATCACGCCCCGCCTGGACTGGAGCCGGCCCATTCCCTGGCGCCGGGCCAATGAAGACGAAATACGCGCCATCGAAAGCGTATATTACACCAACCCGATTACCGGCGAGAAGAAACTCGATCCCAAACAAATGGTATACCGCTACGAATGGTACGACTATACCGCCGCCGCCCTTCGCAAAAACCAGTTCGATCCGGCCGACCGCGTGCGCAACACCGATATAAAGATCGATCCCACCGAAGTGGTGATGATTTCGAAAGATACCGCCTACATCGATGAAGACGGGAACATTATCAACCAAACGATTACCCGTCCGCTCACGAGCGAATGGGATTTCCTCAATACACATCTGGTGAATATTTATCCGGACGAAACCTGCTGGGTAAACGATTTCAACAACGCTTACAACGAGCCGTACATGCGCATGTACTTCTCGCACCCCGGCTACGACGATTACCCCGTGGTAGGCGTCTCCTGGGAACAGGCCACGGCTTTCTGCGTATGGCGTACCAACCTGTATAAAGAATCGCTCAACCTGCCTGCCGGACAAGCTATCGAACCTTTCCGCTTGCCCACCGAGGGCGAATGGGAATACGCCGCCCGTACCGGGAAAAACGAATATAAATACCCCTGGGCCGGCGATGGCCTGCAAACCGGCAAAGGCTGCTTCCTGGGCAACTTCAAACCGGGCAAAGGCAATTATACCGAAGACGGCCATTTGATTACGTCGCGCGTCGGTTCGTTCGCCCCGAATGAATTCGGCTTGTTCGATATGGCCGGCAACGTGGCCGAATGGACTTCGACTACTTATTCCGAATCGGGCCCGAGCCAGATGAGCGATATGAATCCGGATTTAAGATACAATGCGGCGCAGGACGATCCGTACGCGATGAAGAAAAAAGTGGTTCGCGGCGGTTCCTGGAAAGATGTCTCGCAATTCATCCGGTCGGATATGCGTACGTTCGAATATCAGAATGAGACACGTTCGTACATCGGTTTCCGCTGCGCGCGCACACAGATAGGTTTCTCTCGTTCAAAGGGAAAGAAATAAAGGGTAACGATTAAATTTTCACGTCAGACTTACGATAAATACTTCATAACATGGGAAAGTATAGAAGATATAAAAATAGAGTTGAAATGTTCCTTTCCAGCGAAAAGGGAAAACGCGTATTGAACTTCCTGTATAGCTGGGGAGCCTCCATCGTCATCCTGGGCGCCCTGTTCAAACTCTTGCACTTGCCGTATGCAAACCAGATTTTGTTTGTGGCCATGATCACGGAATCGATCGTGTTTTTCATTTCCGCCTTCGAACATCCTACAAAAGAGTACCATTGGGAAGATGTCTTCCCGGTATTGAATTCGAAGAACCCGATGGATCGGCCCGATTTTACCGGCAAGCCCATTGCAGATATGATAAATTCCGAAGCCAATGTGGAGGACGACGAAAATGGCGTCGTGATGAATCCCACAATGGCCCCCGGCGGACGAAAAACCGCGGCCAACGGTTTGAATATTGCCGGATCGCTGGATGTAAGCGAAGAAGATACGAAGAATCTTTCGGAAAGCATTAAAAAACTCAGCGGAGCCGCCGAACAGATTTCGAAAATGGCCGAACTGACAGAAGCTACGCAAAATTATCTTCAACAACTTTCGGGCATGTCGACCCAGATGGAACGTTTCAGCCAGGTGACGAATTCCCTGACCGACGTATCCGGCACCTTGCTGGATTCGTACCGGAGCATTACCGACAACTCCGACGGCATCAACCAGAATTCGCGCGGCTATGTACAACAAATGGAACTGCTTAACCGCAATGTATCGGGGCTTAACTCGATTTATGAAATCCAGTTGAAAACCATCAGTTCGCAAATCGAATCGATCGACCACATCAATAGCGGTTTGATGCGGATACGCGAAATGTTCGACGGTTCGGTGGCCGACAGCTCCGTCTTCCGCAACGAAACCGAAAAAATGACGCACCAACTGGCCGAGCTCAATCAGGTATACAGCCGTTTGCTCCAGGCCATGACGGTCAACATGGGCTACCAGGCGCCGGCCCCCGCCGCGTCCGCGCAAGCTTATCAGGCCGCCCAGGCGCCGGCACAACCGGGATATGCCGCACCGGCCCCTGCGCCGGGTTATCAGGGTGCTTATCCGGGCGCTTACGGGTATCAGCAGCCCGGGCCTTCTTATAACAATCCTTCCGGCCAGGGCGCCAGATAAGAGAACTCTACTAAACGGAAATAAAACAATATGGCAGGAATATCGAATAATCCCAACTCGCCCCGTCAGCGCATGATTAACCTGATGTATCTGGTATTCATCGCGATGATGGCCCTCAACGTATCGTCGGAGGTATTGGACGGTTTCGAGTTGGTGGAAGGTAGCTTGCGAACCTCGATCGACAACTCTTCGCACCGCAACGAGTTGGTAGCCGAGGAACTCGATACCTATTACCAGACCAATCCTGAAAAGGTGAAAGAATGGTATGAAAAGGGAAAACAGGTAAAGAAAGCATCCGACAGTTTATATAACTATATCCAGGAGTTGAAAGTACGCATTGTGCAGACGGCCGACGGAGCAGACGGCGATGTAAACAATGTGGAGCATAAAGACGATTTGGAAGCCGCTTCGCGCGTGATGCTGACCCCGGTAAAAGGAGAAGGCAAAAAATTGCGGGAAACGATCGACGCTTACCGTGAGATGATGGGCGGCATGATTGAAGATACGCTGAAAACGCGGATTCTGGAAGCGAGCCTGAGCACGACGCCCCCCCATAAACCGGGTTTGAACACCCGTACCTGGGAGGAGGCTTTGTTTGAAAACATGCCCGTTGCCGCCGCCGTCACCCTGCTGACCAAGATGCAGAGCGATGTGCGGTATGCCGAAGGCGAAGTGTTGTCGAACTTGCTCAGTAGCGTGGATGTGGGCGATTACCGGGTGAACCAGATTACCGCCCAGGTGATTCCTCAAAGCCAGATCGTGATGCGGGGCGGCCAATATAAAGCGAATATTGTTTTGTCGGCGGTGGATTCCACCAAGCGGCCTGCTATTTACGTCAACGGGAAAGAATTGCCGTATGAAAACCAGGGTGTGTACGCCGTAACGGCGGGATCGACCGGAACGTTTCCTGTTAAAGGATATATCGAAATGCCTGGCAGCGACGGCAGCATCATGCGCAGGGAATTCGAAAGCGAATATTTCGTGACCGAGCCGGGCGCCACAGTAGCCCCGACCTTGATGAACGTGCTTTATGCCGGGATCGCGAACCCGATCCGGATTGCCGTACCGGGCGTACCCAGCGGCAACGTATCGGCTACTATGACCAACGGCACGCTGACGCGCAACGGGGATGTATGGGAAGCTCGTCCTTCCAAGGTAGGTACCGAGGCGGTTATCTCGGTGAATGCCCGGATGGCCGACGGGCGGAGCCTGGAGATGGCCAAGACCAGTTTTCGGGTGCGTGCGTTGCCCGATCCGCTGCCTTATATCGAATATAAGGATCCGAACGGAAATGTGCGCAAGTTCCGTGGGGGTAAGATTGCCAAGCGCAGCCTGGTGGAAGCTGACGGTATTTTGGCGGCCATCGACGATGATTTGTTGAATGTAAAATATACAGTCTTGCGTTTCGAGCTTACTTTCTTCGATTCGATGGGGAATGCGATCCCCGAGGTTTCCGAAGGGACTAATTTCTCGGCTCGCCAGAAGGATTATATCCGCCGCCTGTCGAAAGGGAAACGTTTTTACATCACCCGGGTGGTGGCGAAAGGGCCCGACGGCATCGAACGGACGATTCCGACCATTGAAGTAATTGTAAATTAACGAAACGAGATATGAAACGTTTTTATTCTATCATCACGCTGGTTGCCGCCCTTTTTGCAGGGATGCCTTTGCAGGCCCAGGAAACGGGTACGCAGACGCCTCGCAAGGGGCCGCGCGCAAGCCGGGGCGAACGGATCGAGAAACAAGAAAACAACGGTTTGCCTGAACTGACGGTGAGGGCGCAAGATATGAACGACCGGTTGACGCAGGAGCTGGGAAACGCCCGGTGGATGCGGGTGATCTATCGGGAGGTTGATTTGGCGAAGGCACAAAATGCGCCTTTGTATTATCCGGTGCATCCGATGAACGGTCAGATGAATCTGTTCTCGATTATTTTCAGGTTGCTGAGCGATAAGAAAATCAAAGCTTACGAGTATCTCGACGGGTATGAAGAATTTGACGAGGCTCATCTGGTGAACTTCAAGGATTTGCTGGATCGTTTCTATATTTTGTACGAGGAAGTGGCGGTAAAGGGCGAAACCGAGCCGACGTGCGTAATCAATGAAAGTGATATTCCTTCGGAAGATGTAAAGGCTTATTATGTGAAGGAGGCGTGGTATTTCGATCAGAATAATTCCGTATTCGATGTCAAGACGCTGGCTATTTGTCCGATCCTGACCACTACGGGAGATATGGGCGAAACGACGCGGCCGATGTTTTGGTTGCCTTACGAAAATATCCGTCCTTATATCAATACGTCGTATATCATGACGTCGGATTTGAATAATGCGATGACGTTTACGATCGATGATTATTTCCGTCGCCGCATGTTTGCTGGGGATATTATCAAAACGCAGAACTTGATGAACCAGCCTTTACAGGCGTATTGTCCGACACCCGATTCGCTTGAGCGCGAGCAGAAACGGATTGAAGAGCAACTGGTATCTTTCGAAAAAACGCTTTGGATAGAGCCGGATTCCCTGATCCAGGTGGTCGATCCGAAAGCGGCTAAAAAGGCCAGGAAAGCGTCTGCACGGGCGGAAAAAGGCGTTTCGGAGGAGCAGCCTAAGGAAAAGGCTGCCAAAGTAAAGGCTCCGAAGCCTCAGCGTTCGTCTTCTTCGGCTGTGCATAGCGTGCGCCGCCGCCGGTAAAAGGGGGTGCACGGAAAGGTTCCCTTTTTCTTCTTGCGGGTGTTTTTCGGGTCTTCTTTTGGGAAGAAGAATAAGATTTACTCTTTTTTATACGATATAAGATCCTCTTATTTTCATTCATTCTTTTCGAATGAAACGAAATAAGGGGATCTTTTTTTCTTCTTCGGTTTTTTACTTCGGGTGGGGGAGGGGTGCGGGTTTCTTTCTTCTTCCTCTTTTTATTTCTTTTCCTTTTCTTCCTTCTCTTCCACG
>DBFJSK010000318.1:0-4422 GCA_048403675.1 Tannerellaceae bacterium
GAATAAGCCGCCGGCGAACGACCCTGATCGAGGTAATTGCCCGCGTCCATCACGCTCATGCTGCCTGGCGTAATGCCTGCTCCCGAGGCGGTATTGTAAAAATCGGGCAGCCCCAGCACATGGCCCAGCTCATGGCAGAACAGGCCGATGGTGCTTACATAATGCGCCCCGGCTTCTTCCCCCATATATTCGGGCGAACAGGCATAGCGGCCCAGGGTGCGATGATCGAGCACGAGCAGCGAATCGGCTATCGTGCCGGCATGCGGCCAGATATATTCCGGATGCAGGTGATTTTCATTTTCGCCGAACCCGGCGTAAACGAAATAGACCATATCCACCCGGCCGTTGCCGTTGGTATCGTACTGAGAGAAATCCACCAGGCTATCCGCCAGGCGGCAGGCTTCGATTACCAGGCTGCCGGCGCGCAAGTCTCCGCCCTCGGGCCCGTTTTCGCCGTAGTAAGCGGTAGGCTTCGACAGCCTCAGGGGGCCGACTACACGAAACGAAGGGCGGAACAGGCTGTCGGAATTGGCCAGAAAATAATCGCGCACGCTGCCCCGGGCGCCTTCGGCATCGTAGCCGCTACGGTTCAGCAATGCGTAAAAACGACTGGCCGGCGCCGGAACGGAAAAAGGGCGGTCGGGGAAATCCACCAGCACCACAAGCCCCTCGAAATCGCCCGTCGAGGCGATCTTTTCCTTACTGAGGGAGATCGTTGCGGGGGGTGGCACGGCTTGCCCCGAAACCGGAGAGGCGTAGGCAACTCCCCGGCACAGACAAAGAAGAAAAAACAGACAAAGGGTATACATGTTGTTCGAATTTTAATACATACATCTCTCTTTTTCCCGGAAAAAAGAATCCCGGAAAAAAAGGGCAGAAAAACAGATCCGAAGCCCCGCCGGTTCAGCGGCAAACGGCTCTGGATCTTCACACACATCCTTTCACGATTTTACACCAGGCACTTGGCAGTTATCCGCTTACCCCTTGGACGGGCGCGAGTACACCGCTTTGGCCAACGTCTTCTCGTACGCTTCCACTTCCGGCTTCGTAGCTGCGCGCTGCTGTCCCAACGTGCCCTTCTTGGCCGAGTTCTCCACAAACAGGTTATATACTTCGGCGGCCTCCTTGATAGCCTCTTTCAACTCCTCGTGCGTCATCTTCGCCGCCGAAAGCTGTGCCTGAAACAGGTAATTGAACGTACCCAAGTCGATCCGCGTGACATCGATCACCGATTTGGTTGCCACCACGGTGGTAAGACGTTCCATTTTGGTGGAAATCGAAGTAGCCGTCACCGAATAATACCACGCCTTCAAATCGACGCGTACCGGGGCCAGCCCGTCGGTCATCACGTAATACATCTCCACCGTATCCGATTCGGCGTCGGTAGCTCCCAGGAACGTAGTCAACGCGCCGGTAATCAGGTTCCCCACCCCGCTGATGATGCTATCCTTGCCGCCGTTCAGAAACGAATTCAAGCTACTGGTTACCAGATTGCCGATATTGCCCACCTCGGTGGCGCTGTAAGCCCGGATTTCCTTTTTGTTTCCCACCACATACGTCACCGGCACCGTCTTGTTGGTGCTATCGTTACCGGCCGTCATCAGGCTCTTCTCGATGTCGCGCACAAAAATTTCCGCTCTCGCCCGGCCTAGTTCCTCCAAGGCTTTGATGGCTTCTTTCTGTTCGGCTGCGGCGGATTCGGCCTGGTCGATTTTCTTAATCGCATTTCTAACTGTTGACATACTTGTTTTTTTAAATTGATTTGACAATAAGCGGAAAAGCAAGATAACTTCTTGTCGCTTCCGCCGGATTCTTCTTTTTGTAAGCTTACGGTACAAATGTAAGCCCGGCGGGGCGCGAGGTTCAAACTTATTGTTTCGATGTCTCCCCTTCTTTCCCCAAACGCAGCTTTTTCTGTCTGAAAT
Organism: Tannerellaceae bacterium; assembly: GCA_048403675.1. Lineage (GTDB taxonomy): Bacteria > Bacteroidota > Bacteroidia > Bacteroidales > Tannerellaceae > Parabacteroides. The sequence continues at coordinate 1,926 of DBFJSK010000318.1, forward strand.
AAACTTTCGAGGCATCGAGTATCGTAAAGCAGGAAAGCACCTTCAGCCTATAAGGGGCGCTTACCGATAGCCGGGTTCGCCCGATGCAAAGCATATTGCCGATAAACGAATCGACCGCATACATATTGACGATATAGGAACGATGGATGCGCACAAAGCGATCGGAAGGAAGAATTTTTTCCAAACAGGAAATAGATTCGATAATCACGAGCGCATGCTTTCCGGTGAGATGGATGGAGCAATAATTGCCCGAAGCTTCGATCCATAAAATATTTGCATACAAAAATTTCCGGTAAAAATCCTTCTCACGGATAAAAATGCCGTCGTCTACCAGACAGCAACGTTCGACAACGGCGTCGTCGGGGAGAGCCTTTTCCTTTTCTTTCAATTGGGTGTGGTTTAGTGTATTCATAGTTTGACATTAATAACCCGTTGGGGCGGTTGATAATAGATTTACATTTTACCTAATGATTAGACAAATGTACGCTCGTGCCGTAACAAACCGAAAAAAACTGTATGAATTGGGCCGGCCTGTGTATCAACCGGGCTTTTTCTGTTTACAAACCATTTTCCCGGGCAAACCTGCTCTCCTCCCTTTTAAGCAAACCCATCCGCCTCAGCCGGCCACCCTGACGGCTTTTTTCCCCGGGGGCAAACGGCTTTTTTTCCTCGCCACACCCCGACTTCCCCCCCCAGCACCCCGCTCCCGCCGGCCTTTTCTTCTTTCACGACCCCGCCATCCGCCCATGCCTGAAAAGCATCCGCCCACCAACGGGCGCCATCCGGATAATAAAATTCTTCCCCCCTGCTTCTTCGCCCATCTTTGCCCTTTGTAAGCTTACAACCCGCGGAAGAACCGAAAATCCGGACAAAGAGTAGGAAAAATCAAAAATTTATTGCCTTATGTTATCACTTAAAAAAACAGCGTGGAGTTTGCTTATGCTCCTGCTGACAGCCGTTGGGATAGAAGCTCAGCCGGCAGCGTCGCCTTTATTCCAGGATGCCAACTCAGCATACGTCCGTTTGGATTCCCAATTTATTAAAAGATCAACACCAGTGATAGAAACAAACCTTTTATCAGCTAACCCTAATCTATATTGTATAGTCGGCACCGCTGCAACCGACAGCACCCTGGTAGGCATACTGGTAAAAAACGACGGCGGCTCTCATCACCACTATTACAAAAGATTGCATGATCAAAGGGGATACGTGCAATTTCCCAACCGCGACACATGGGTATTCGCATTGAATGAACTCGATAGTTGTTGGGCAGATTTTTCTAATAAATCCCAACCTAAAAGCAAATGTCTTTCGCAAATTCTCGGACTGCCCGACACGGACGCCAGGGATACGATCGTAATTCTGAAAGTAAGGAACTCCGACCTTTTCCGCCCGGCCTACGACAAGGATATCACCAAACAGGTATTGCAACGTCCGGATAATAAGTATCCTCTCTCCTCTTTGCCCGGCACTCCGATTGACACCTTCTTATTAAACCAGGTCGTCACTAATACCATGCCTTGGACGCGGATGGGCTATACTTACAACTGGGGTACAACCAATAATAATTATTTCGGCCTGGCCGAATTTATCCTCCCCAAAGGAAAGCGTGCCCGGTATGTGGATTACCGGCTTGTAAATAGCCTGCCTTAACCCACCGCGCGCGCCCCTGACTAGTTCACACGGGGAGAAGGAGAAACCGTCCAGGCGCCCTCCCCCCCCCTCGCTCAACCGCCCGGTTCTTTTCTTCCGAACGAAAAGCAACGGGGCGGTTTTTCCTGTCTTATTGGCCGGAACGTTTATCCCTTTCCGAAAAAAAACAATCTCTTTTCCCCCTGCCGCATCCCGCGCACATCCCCCCCCGCCCCGACCTTACGAACGAACTTATTTTAAGGGCCGCTGGCACAATTAAAAGAAATGATTACCTTTGTGAGGTTTCTTCGGGGAAGCATACAGCAGACAGCGATGACCACTTTCCGCCTCAAAGCCCCGAAAGGCCGCCGCCCCACACCATGCCGGAGGGCCGGCGGCAGCGAATACTACAAGTAAATAGATATAGATAAGGTAACAAACCAATAAATAGAACGAAATTATGGCGAAAATAAAAGGAGCGGTGGTGGTGAACACCGACCGTTGCAAGGGGTGCAACCTTTGCGTGGTAGCCTGCCCGTCGGATGTGCTGGAGTTGCACCCGCGGGAAGTGAACAATAAGGGTTATCATTATGTGTATATGAAGAATCCGGATGCGTGTATCGGCTGCGCAAGCTGCGGGCTGGTTTGTCCGGACGGGTGTCTGACTATTTACAAAGTAAAACAATAATTCTCCCGACGAATGCAGCCCCCCACCCCCGATAAACACGGGAAGAGCCGGGAGCTGCCATCCGTACAATAACACTATACTATGGCAGAAGAAATAAAACTTATGAAGGGAAACGAAGCCATCGCGCACGCCGCCATTCGTTACGGCGCCGACGGCTATTTCGGGTATCCGATTACG
>DBFJSK010000319.1:0-1767 GCA_048403675.1 Tannerellaceae bacterium
ATCGACGAATACCGCAATACGGGCGGTTTCGATATGATCGGTTCGGGACGTACGAAGCTGGAAACGAAAGAACAGTTCGACAAAGGGTTGGAAATCCTGAAAGAACTGGGTATCTCCGCTCTGGTGATTATCGGTGGCGACGACTCCAACACGAATGCCTGCGTACTGGCCGAATACTACAAAGCCATTAATGCCGGCGTACAAGTAATCGGTTGCCCGAAAACCATCGACGGCGATTTGAAGAACGAACAAATCGAAACGTCGTTCGGCTTCGATACGGCTTGTAAGGTTTATTCCGAAGTAATCGGAAATATCCAACGCGACTGCAATTCCGCACAAAAATACTGGCACTTCATCAAACTGATGGGGCGTTCGGCTTCGCATATCGCTTTGGAATGCGCTTTGCAGACCCAACCGAATATCTGTATTATTTCGGAAGAAGTGGAAGCGAAAAATATGTCGCTCGACGACATTGTGACTTATATTGCCGGTATCGTTGCCAAACGCGCCGAAGAAGGACACAATTTCGGTACGGTACTGATTCCCGAAGGTTTGATCGAATTTGTTCCGGCTATGAAACGCCTGATTGCCGAACTGAACGACTTCCTGGCTAAACACGACGCGGAATTCAAGATGATCAAGAAGAGCGAACAACGTGCTTACATCATCAGTAAGTTAACGAAGGAAAACTCCGAATTGTACGCTTCGCTGCCCGAAGGCGTTGCCCGCCAGTTGTCGCTCGACCGCGACCCGCACGGTAACGTACAGGTTTCGCTGATCGAAACTGAAAAACTGCTTTCGGAAATGGTAGGCGGTAAATTAGCCGAATGGAAAGCTGCCGGCAAATACAACGGCAAATTCTCCGCACAGCATCACTTCTTCGGCTACGAGGGACGTTGCGCCGCTCCGTCGAACTACGATGCCGACTATTGCTATTCGCTGGGTTATACGGCTTCCTGCCTGATCGCATCGGGCAAAACGGGGTATATGTCGTCGGTACGCAATACCACGGCTCCGGCCGAACAATGGATTGCAGGCGGTATCCCTGTGACGATGATGATGAACATGGAACGTCGGCACGGCGAAATGAAACCGGTTATCCAGAAAGCGCTGGTGAAACTGGACGGTGCTCCTTTCCGTAAATTCGCTGCCAACCGCGACGAATGGGCGCTGACTACCAGCTATGTGTATCCGGGCCCGATTCAATACTTCGGCCCGACGGAAGTATGCGACGAACCCACCAAGACGTTGCAGCTTGAACAGGCTAAGTAGGCTCTGCATTTGAGTTTGTTTTTACTGGAATCCAGTAAGTAGATAAAAAAAAGCCGGATCGGAAACGAACCGGCTTTTTTCGTAGGAAGACGCGGCGTTTTTCGCTTTATTTCGCTGCTGGAGGGGAAATTTGCTTTTTGAATGTCCTGAGCCATCCCGGTAAAAGGCTGATCCCGGCCAGAAGATAGACATAATAAGTCACCAGGCGCCAACAGCAGGTAATGATTAACAGCAAACTGGCATTGGCCAGCAAGTCCGAATAATAAGCCGAAAAGACATATTCCCCCACGCCGCTGCCGCCCGGAGTGGGGCTAATCATCAGCACGATCCACAGTACCCATTGGCGGGCGAAAATAAGAGGCTCTTCTTGCCAGGGCAGAAAAGGGGCGAAGAGGGCGCAGGCTACCAGGTAACGGCAAGTCCACGCGGCGGCCGTACCCAAAAAGGCTTGGATCCAGAAAAAAAGTGAAAATTGCTTCAATTGCGCCGCGCTGG
>DBFJSK010000320.1:0-8170 GCA_048403675.1 Tannerellaceae bacterium
GGGGAAATAGCAAAAAGATAAAGCTCCGAAACCCTTTATATAAGTAGTTTCAGAGCTTTAGGAGAGGTTCCTGGCGGATTCGAACCGCCGTAAACGGTTTTGCAGACCGGTACCTAGCCGCTCGGTCAAGGAACCGAAAAAATGCTGAGACGAAAAACCGGTCGGCCGGAGGAAGAGGTTCCTGGCGGATTCGAACCGCCGTAAACGGTTTTGCAGACCGGTACCTAGCCACTCGGTCAAGGAACCCTGTATCTGGCAAAACAACCAGTTTCGTTTAGCGTGTGCAAAGTAAAGGAATATCTTTCGAATATCCAAACGTTTTCCCCTCTTTTGTTAAATAGGAGGGGTGAAATCCGTTTTCTCTCTGCCGGGGCATCGGCGCCGACCTTTCTTTCTGTCGGCCGCCCCCTTCCCTTTTTCCCCTTTCCTTGAGATCACGCGGTCGCAGCCGTTACGTATACACCGATTCCTTTTACAGCCGGCCCCCTTTCCCCGCGAGGGATTGTTGCAGAACTAAAGAAAAAGAACTTACTTTGCAGACAGATACAAATCAGCAATAGAAATGATTTACAAAAAAATGGAAATCCCCGGTGTCTGGCTAATCGAACCCAACGTATTCGAAGATGCACGGGGCTATTTTATGGAAGCCTACAAACAGGCCGAATTCGAAGCAACTATCGGCGCCGTTCGGTTTATCCAAGATAACGAATCCTGCTCGACGCGCGGCGTCCTGCGCGGTTTGCACTATCAGTTAGCCCCCTATTCACAGGCCAAGCTCGTGCGCGTCATTCGGGGCAATGTACTCGATGTAGCCGTCGATCTGCGCGCCGGCTCGCCTACATTCGGCCGATACGTGGCTGTCGAATTATCGGGCGAGAACAAACGCCAGTTATTCATTCCCCGCGGATTCGCCCACGGCTTTCACGTACTGAGCGACCAAGCGGTTTTCACCTATAAAGTAGACAATGCCTATACCCCCACCCACGAACGGAGCATCCGTTTCGACGATCCGGCTATCGGCATAGACTGGGGCATTTCCGATCCGGACATAGTCAACCTCTCCGCCAAGGACAAACAAGCCCCTTTACTGAAAGAAGCCGAACTGAATTTCACGTTCTAAAAGATATACCTATGAAAACTTACCTGGTAACCGGCGGTGCCGGTTTTATCGGAGCCAACTTTGTAAAATACATGCTGGCCAACCACCCCGATAGTAAAATCGTCATTCTCGACCTGCTTACCTATGCCGGAAACCTGGGCACCATCGCGACCGATATCGACGGCAAACGCTGCGAATTTGTCAAAGGAGACATTACCGACCGTGCGTTAGCTGACCAACTGTTCGCGCAATACGGTTTCGATTACGTCGTTAATTTCGCAGCCGAAAGCCATGTAGACCGGAGCATCGAGAACCCTCAACTTTTCCTGCAAACCAACATCCTGGGCACACAAAATCTGCTCGATGCCGCCCGTCGCGCCTGGGTAACGGGAAAAGATGCCCACGGCTATCCCCTCTGGCGCGAAGGCGTACGCTTTCACCAGGTATCCACCGATGAAGTATACGGTAGCCTCGGCGCGGAAGGCTATTTCCACGAAACTACCCCGCTGGATCCCCGCAGCCCCTATAGCGCTTCGAAAACCAGCGCCGACTTATTCGTAAAAGCCTATTTCGAAACGTATAAAATGCCGGTTACCATCACACGCTGTTCCAACAATTACGGCCCCTACCATTTTCCGGAAAAACTCATCCCGCTGATTATTAAAAATATTCTGGAAGGAAAATCGCTGCCCGTATACGGCGACGGCACCAATGTACGCGACTGGCTGTACGTAGAAGACCATTGCAAAGCCATCGACGCCGTACTTCACCGCGGACGCGCCGGCGAAGTATACAATGTAGGAGGACATAATGAGAAACAAAACATCGAAATTGTCAAATTAACGATTCGTACCATCCGCCAGTTGATGACGGAAAATCCCGCGTATCGCCAGGTGTTGAAAAAGAAAACAATCGCTCCCGAGGGCGAGATCTCCATCGACTGGATCGACGACAGCCTGATCTGCTTTGTAAAAGACCGGCTGGGCCACGACCAACGGTACGCCATCGATCCGACGAAGATCTCCCGCGAACTGGGATGGATGCCCGAAACCTCCTTCGAGGTAGGCATTGTAAAAACCATCCGTTGGTATCTGGAAAACCAAGCCTGGGTAGAAGACATCACCGGCGGCGATTACCTGAAATATTACGAAAGCATGTATAGCGGCCGGGAACTGAACCGCTAACGCCTATTTTTCGGGCTTTTCGAGCGTCTTGCCGGAAACTTTCCCTTTCGAACCGGTGGGCCGCGTTGCGAAATCGGAAGCCTCCGTTGCAGAGCCGGACGGCCCCGTTGCGAAATCGGAAGTTCCCGCTTCCGAACCGGAAGAAACCCCCACAGGGAGACTGGCCGCCAATTCGGGTGCCGTCTCCCTGATTTGTTTACGCACGGCCTCCCGCACCGTTTCCCGCACATTCCGCCGCGTGCTATCCAACTCCGCCTGTTTAGCCGGCTTAAACAAATCCTTATATTTACACTTCGTAATCTTAAATTTGAAATCATCCAGGTTGCCCGTAATATCGATCCCTAACTTAAAAGGCACCGGCGATTTAAGCACGGAAATATGATAATTGAACGTCATATCCAAATTATGCGTGCCGCCCACCGCCACCCGATACCGATCCATCTCCACCAAAAAAGGAAATACCTCGATCTTATTATCATGCACTGCCAGATCGACCGCAATGCTATCGATCACGTTCCGTTTCTTATTCTTAAACATCAACGTCTTGGAGATCTCCGCAAACGTTTCCCCATCCAGCAACACCATATTCTTGCCGCTCAGATAACAGGCCGACTGCACCGAAGGCAACAACACCGACAAGGTAGAATCCATCCGGCAAGTAGCCGTCATCTGGCAATCGACCACCCCTTCGAACGAACGCAACATCGGCACCAGCGTATCCATCGACGGGAAAAGACCGATCAACTTATTCACCAAAATATCCTTCATATCCAAATCGAATCCGGCCGTGGCCCCTCGCTTATCCTTCGCCGTATAGGCCATCGTCAGCCTGCCTTGGCCTATATTCGAATGCATCTTCAAATTACTCAGGTTAATACTTTGATCGCGCACGATCACCTCTCCTTCTACGTCTTTCAATTCCAAATCCTGGAAACGGATTTCCCGCGCCCGCGTGTGCAGGGCCATATCCAGAAAACGAGGCACTACCAAAAGCTGCGCCGTCGTATCCCCCTCCGCCAGTTCGTCCGCTTCCCGGAACGCATCCGCGTTAATCCCGTCGATACTGTCTTCGTCGAACGGCCTGGCTTCGTGCGAAACCGCCAATTGGTCCGCATACTGCATTCCGTTATTGAGCGCTTTCATCAATTGATTGCAATCGATCAAATCCGACGTCAACGTGAAATCCCCTTTCAGTTTCCCCCCGCGGAGCAACGCCTGGCGGATTTGTTTGATCTCCCCGCTGAGCATCAGGTCGCTTTTTCCCAGATGCAGCCGCGCATCGGTAAGCGTGAGCTGGTTGGTTGTAAACGCCAACTTCGTCTTCTCCATCCGGATAGGCAGCGGCATCAAACGACTGAACATCCGGAATTGATCGAACTGCACATGCCCCCTCGTTTCCCAACGCCGCAACCATTGCGTAGAAGCATTCGTGGTATCGACCGTTTGAGCACGGATAGCTCCCGTCGCCGCCCGCTTTCGCCGCCCCGCCTCCTCGGAAGGCGCACCCTGCCGGGTTCTTTTTTGCCGCCGTTGCTGCCACACATCCCGCATCGGGAGCGCCTCGATGGTAAATACACTGCCGGCCATCACCATCCCCGTACGAACCGGGATCAGGAAATATTTCACTGTATCAGTCCGAATGACTGCCCCCGCCGTAGGCATCCGCTTATCGCTGGCCGAAGCCTTGATTCCCCCCATCATCACCGTATGCCCGGCTATGAGCCAGGTCGAATCGGGCAAGCGGCTTTGCAACCGGCCGAACTCCACACGCGCCGTAAGCGGAATCACGGCCGTGGTATCGATCACCGGCGTCGTATTGGCCGCCATTTCCAGCCGGCTGATCTCTGTCCGGATCTCTTTTCCGTAACTGATATTCAATGTGTCGAGGGAAAGCGTCGCATTCAACAGGCCGTTTGTATCCAGATACTTGCTTTCCTTGTCGATAGCGCCGGCGAACATGCGCGCCCCCGAAATATAAGCGTCCATCTCCAGCGGGCGGCTATAGGCTTTAAACCGGTCGATATACAATTTGCCGTTCGATTTCACCTTTCCGTAGCGTCCCTCCAATAGATCGTTTACGGTAAAAGCGGCATTCAGATCAGCTTCCAGTATACCTTGTAGCAAAAGCGTATCCGGATTCAGAAATTCTTCTCCTAAACGGGTAAAATCGACTTTCCCTTTGATCGCCGTGCGGATCGCCGGATTGCGGAACAGGTTCGAAACTTTCCCTTCCATACGCAGCGAGGTATTCAGCCCTTTGAGCGTCAATTCTTCCAGGGAAATATACGAAGAATCCGGATAGCACCCGTTCAAATGCAGATCCACATCCATTTGCAACGTATCTATACCCTGCTTGATGCCTTCGATATGGTAAGCCCCGTTCTGGATCTGACAGCAAAGATCCACATTCGGCACCACGCTGTCGCCCAGTTCTCCGCGCACCGTTCCTTTTAATAGGATACTCCCCTGGGCAATCGTCTGGTCGCGGTTGCGGAAATAAGCGTCCGGAATAAAACGAAGTAAATCGTTCATATCCGACACATCCAACCCCATTTCCATCTCCACCGCCGTCCGCCCGGTAAGCGGAGAAACGCCGATCGAACCGTCCGCCGTAAAAGGTAAGTTATTCACACGCAGTTCCGCCCCTTTCAGGGTAAGCAAGCGCGCCGGCCGGTTCAGCAATACCTGGCTTTTGAGTTGAAGCGATAATTTATTCGACAGCGTATAAGCCGGACTCTGCCACAACAACGAGGAGATGCCCCCCTCTATATCCAGCTTATTCTCTCCATAAGTAAGCGAGCCGTCGATACGGAGTGAAAAACCGTCGATTTCGGCATATAAATCTTCCCGCCGATCATTATAAACAAAATGACCGTTGCGGATAACCACCTTTTGCAAATCGATAGGCGGCAACGGTTTGGCCAGCGAATCGGCCGCGAGCGAATCGGCCGCTTCGGGCAGGCTCCGGTAAATATCCCAATTGGCTTTTCCCGCCTGGTTCACATACCCGTAAAACCGGGGCGCGTCGATCCAAACCCTTTTAATGGTGATTTTTCCTCCGAATAAATAATCGGTCGGATTAAATACCACGACGGCTTTCTGAAACGACAACAAGGAATCGGACGGAATCGCCAATTCTTCCTCATGCGCATCGGCCTCTTCCGCCTGGTGCGAAATCAAGCGACCCCGCGTCAGGGCAACCCCCAGGTAAGGATAGGTTTCGAAATAAGTCAGTTCGATCCGTTCACATTCCAGATGCGCTTCGATAAATTCATTCGTTTTCTCGATTACCAGCGGAGTCAGCTTTTCGGGCGGCAGTACCCCCCACTTCAAAATGCTGAATCCCACGGCCGGCAACAAAAAGAAGACCCCGACCGCTGCCAGTAGGATGCTTAGCAGAATTGTTTTTTTCCGTTTCATCGTTTGTCGTTTGTTAATAGATACAAAAATACATAATTTTCCGTAGTTCCTCCGTCCGGATAGCGTTTAATACATTTTTTTACCACTTGTAAACAGCGCTTTTCTCCTGGAAAAAAAAAGACCTTCTTTAAAAATAATTTATCTTTGCCCGGCGGAGCGGGAGCTAGCCACTTTCTTCTCCGCCGGGTTTATCCTTTGCCGCGCCGGCCTTATCCTGTCGGAAACGAGAAAGGAAACTCCTTCGGTTTTCACTCAATCCGACTTAAATTACGATTCGTATGGACTTCCGCCTGAAAGTTTTTCATAGTGTAGCCTGCAACCTGAGTTTTACCAAAGCTTCGCGGGAGTTGTTTATCAGCCAGCCGGCTATCAGCAAACACATCCATGAATTGGAAGTCCGTTATAAAACGCCCCTTTTCGAACGTATCGGCAGCCGCATCCGGCTCACCCGGGCGGGAGAATTGCTTTTTTCCCATACCACCCAGATTTTGTCGGCCTACCGTCAGCTCGATTTCGAAATGAATTTGCTTACCGACCATTTTTCCGGCGAGCTACGTATGGGCGCCAGCACCACGATTGCCCAATACGTGTTGCCCCCCGTGCTCTCTTCCTTTATCAATACATTTCCGGATATACGCGTTTCGCTGCTGAACGGCAACAGCCGCGACATCGAGCGGGCTTTGCAGGAAGGAAAAATCACCCTCGGCCTGGTGGAAGGTCTGGCACACCAAAACGTATTGCATTATACCCCGTTTATGAAGGATGAATTGGTGGTAGTAGCCCATACCGGCAGCAGCTTGGCGGCCTACGACGAGATCACCTTCGAACAATTATGTACCTTACCCCTGGTCTTGCGCGAGAACGGCTCCGGCACCTTGGCCGTGCTCGAATCCACCCTGGCCGAACGCCAGGTGAAACTGTCGCAATTGAACGTGTTGATTCAGTTGGGAAGTACCGAAAGTATCAAGCTTTTTCTGGAAAATGCCGATGCGCTGGGCATTATCTCCGTGCGGGCCGTTACCCGCGAATTGATGGCCGGCCGGCTCAAAGTGATCGAGGTAGAGGGATTCCGGGCCGAACGGATGTTTGCCTTTGTCGAGCCGCAGGGCCAAAACAGCGGGGTGGAGGAGAATTTTATCCGTTATGCCAATCAGCATTGGTCATAACCGGAAGTTCTGGCTTTAGCCGCCTTTTTTTTCTTGCCGACGGGTTTTGGATCGGATGCTTATGAAATTCGAATTTCATGCCAGTGAAATTGAAAATGCACTGGCATGGAATCTGAAGACGATTTTAGGCCCGAAAATGTCCGAAAATCGATAACTTCCGGTTATGGCCTATCGTTATAATTCAATAGGGTATCCCCGGGAAAAGGCGTACTTTTGCGGCGGGTTAGAAAAGTAAGGAAAATTTAAATTTTATACAGTTATGTTTAGTGAAAAACGCAGTCATGTGCTTCACGGCGTTCTCTTGATCGCCCTTTTTTCTTTTTCGGCTTTTTATATCGCGGAATTCCAGTTTGTAAAAGACCTTTCGTTCAGTCCGCTGATCGTGGGTATTTTGTTGGGCATGTTGTATGCCAACAGTCTGAGGAATCATCTGCCTGAAACCTGGGTGCCGGGTATTTTATTTTGTACCAAGCAAGTGCTCCGGGCGGGGATCGTGTTGTACGGGTTCCGGCTTACTTTTCAGAGTGTGGTCGCTATCGGATTGCCGGCAATCCTGATCGATGTCATCATCGTGGCTGCAACGATCGGGATCGGTATATGGGTGGGCCGTTTGCTGAAAATGGATAAGGATTTGGCGCTTCTTACCTCTACGGGCAGCGCGATTTGCGGGGCGGCCGCTGTGCTGGGCGCCGAACCGGTGGTGAAGAGCGAACCGCATAAAACGGCGGTGGCTGTTTCGACGGTGGTTATTTTCGGTACCCTGTCGATGTTTATCTATCCGGCGCTTTACCGGGCCGGTATTTTTCATCTGACGCCCGAAGAGATGGGTATTTATACCGGCTCCACGTTGCACGAAGTGGCGCATGTGGTCGGGGCCGGGAATGCGATGGGGAAAGAAATCTCGGATGCCGCGATTATTGTGAAGATGATCCGGGTGATGCTGTTGGCGCCGGTATTGGTGATTATGAGTTTTGCTTTGGCGCGCACGGCGGTGAAAGCAGCGGCCGGCGGGATGAAAGCAGCAGCAGCCCGCGGCGCGAAAGGAAACGGAGAGGCTCCCAAACGGGGAAAAATTACCATTCCCTGGTTTGCGTTCGGTTTCCTGGCAGTGATCGGATTTAATTCGTTCGATTTGCTGCCCCATGTCGTGGTGAACGGCATCAACCAGTTGGATACGTTTATGCTGACGATGGCGATGACGGCGCTCGGTACGGAAACAAGTATCGAGAAGTTTAAAAAAGCGGGTGCGAAACCGTTCGTGTTGGCTACGATTTTGTATATCTGGCTGATGGTCGGCGGGT
>DBFJSK010000321.1:0-6870 GCA_048403675.1 Tannerellaceae bacterium
TATGTGAAGTATGCCGATCAGCTTTACCGGTTGGCCATGCAAGGATTTTCGGCCGCCGTGTACACGCAGACCACGGATGTGGAAATGGAAGTGAACGGCCTTATAACCTACGATCGGAAGGTAATCAAGGTGGAAGAGCCTCGCGTGAAAGAGGCCAATACGCGCCTTTGCCGGTTGTTTGCGGAATAACGTCTGCGTAATTCCCCCCCCCAGGGGACAGGTCAGCCTCTATTTAGGCGGCATGTATTGGAAAGTCTTTCGGAAAAAACGGTTTTTCCGAAAGACTTTTTCGTGTAAAAAGGGAGAGATGCGCCCGAATTTTTTATTTTTGTCTTCTCAAAGTCGGTGCTATGCCTGGGGGCGGCCTGCCTGGCGGATAAGCAGCCGGGGGGCGGTAAGCAAGGTAGGGAAGCGCCGTTTTCGGGTGAACGGTAAACAAACAAAACGATACAATCTTACTTGGAAAAGATGAATATAGAAGATTTTAGGACGTATTGCCTTTCCTTTAAAGGAGTACAGGATAAAATGCCGTTTGAAAAGGCGGCTTCGGAATACGACAGAAATTTACTGGTGTCGTGTGTGCTCGACAAATGGTTTTGCTTTGTAAATATAGACGTCTTCGATTTTTGTAATATCAAATGCGAACCGGATCGCATCGAAGATCTGCTCGATAAGTACGAGGGGATAAAGCCGGCCTATCACATGAGTAAAAAGCATTGGATCCGGGTTTATTTCCACCGCGACGTACCGGATAAACTGATAAAGGAACTGGTAAAGCATTCGTACGATTTGGTGGTGGCTTCGCTGCCGAAGAAAGAAAAAGAAAAACTGCAAACTCTATGAAAAAGGCCTGGGTTGTCCGGGTAAGGCGATTCCTGATTTTCTTTTATATATAATGTAACAAATTCTCCATGCACACACCAGCCCTGCCCTCAGCCTTTTCTGCCGGATTATTCCGCTCGGTAAGGCTCGCCCTGTTTTTGCTGACGGGATGCTTCGTCCTTTCGGCCGCTTCCCCCCGACGGTATTATTTCACCACGTTCGATAGCAACGACGGCCTGTCGCAAAATACAGTGCACGCCATCCTTCAGGATCGCAGCGGCTTCCTGTGGTTCGGCACCAAAGACGGCCTCGACCGGTTCGACGGCCGTGTTTTCCGCGCTTTCAAAAAAGAAGAACGTACGCTGGGCACTAATTTCGTAACCGCGCTATTCGAAGACCAGGCGGGGCGGCTCTGGATCGGCACCGATGCCGGCGTGTATGTGTACGATCCGGTGGGCGAAAGCTTTGCCCCGGTTCCGGTTTCCCCCCCTGCGCACGCCACGTCAGGCCGTCGCGCCGTTACGCAGATTGGCGTCGACGCCCGCGGTAACCTTTGGGTTTCGATGGATTACGGGGGCCTTTTCCGGTACGACACGGTGTCGGGGCAGCTCGTCAACTACCTGGCCACCGGGGGCGACTCCGGCCGGCCCAACATCACCCGTTTCTGGTTTGAGGGCGATACCGCTTGGGTGAGCCTGTACAACGACAACCTCTATTTCTCGGCCGATACCTTGCGCACCCTTGCGCCCTTGCGCACCCCCGACGGCGAGCAGCCTTTCCGGGGCGACCTGATCAACACCCAGGTAGCCGGGCCGCACAACTGCTGGTATATCGGCACCTCCCACGGCCTTTTCCAGCTCAACCGCACCACCGGCGGCCTCAGGCGGCTGATCGAGGCCTATGTGCGCGATCTTTGCTTCAAATCGGACGAGGAATTATGGGCCGGCGCCGAATCGGGCCTTTACATCTGCGACCTGGCCGGCGGCGGCATCACCCATCTTACCGCTTCCGAGGAAAACGATCCGTATGCGCTGGCCGACAACGCCATCTATTCCCTGGCCCGCGACCGCGAGGGAGGCATGTGGATCGGCTCTTATTTCGGCGGGGTGAATTATTATCCTCCCGAGGGAAGGTATTTTGAAAAATATTATCCTCAGGCCGGCCGGCGTTCTTTCGGGCGCCGGGTGCGCGAATTTTGCGAAGCTCCCGACGGCCACCTCTGGATCGGTACGGAAGATAAAGGCTTGTTCCGGTTTGATCCCCGAACAGGGCATATGGAACCTTTCCTTCCGGGCGAAATTTATCCCAATATCCACGGGCTTTGTTTCGATGCGCCTTACCTTTGGGTAGGCACCTTTTCGGGGGGTCTCTACCGGATCGATCTCAGCACAAACGGGAAGCGGTCGTACCGGCGCCCGCTTTCCGCAGAACGGCCGCAGGCGGTTTCTCCCGCCGTCGGGGTGGGGCCATCCCCGGCCGTCGCCCGGCAGCCGGGCGAGCTGGATGCCAACGATGTCTTTTCCCTCTGCAAAACCTCCGCCGGCGAATTGCTGGCTGGCACTACCTCGGGCCTCTTCCGCTACGACCGTGCGGCCGACTGTTTCCGGCGCATCCCGGAACTGGGAAATGTGTTTGTATATTATATGATGGAAGACGTGGGCGGCAACCTCTATCTGGCTACCTATTCGAACGGCTTGTACCGCTACGATATTCGGAAAAAAACAATAAAGAACTACCTTGCGCAGCCCGGCGACACGACCTCGCTTCCTTACAACAAGGTCGTCAGCCTTTACCAGGACAGTCGGGGGCGTATCTGGGTGCTGACCGAGGGCGGCGGCCTGGCCCGTTTCGACCCCGAGAGCGAGACTTTCCGACGGTTCGAAGCCGGGCCGGAGTATCCCGGTTCGATTGCGTACCGGATGGTGGAAGACGATCGGGGTTACCTTTGGATCACCACTAACCACGGCTTAGTTTGTTTCCATCCCGATACCGGCTACCGGCGGCTCTATACCACCGCCGACGGGCTGCTGAGTAACTTGTTCAATTACCAGTCGGGGTATAAAGACCGGCAGGGGCGGATCTACCTGGGAAGCATCGACGGGTTTATAGCGTTCGATCCGGCCACTTTCCGGGAAAATACCTGTGTGCCGCCGGTGGTGCTGACCGATTTCTCGGTGTTCAACAAGCGGGTGGCGGTGGGTGGGAAGGGTTCGCCGCTGGAAAAAAGCATCGTCTTTTCCGATAAAGTGGAGCTGGCGCCCGATCAAAATTCTTTCTCCTTGCAGGTGGCGGCCCTCAGTTTCCAGGCGCCCGGAAGGAACGGCCTGAGGTATAAACTGGAGGGGTTCGACAAAGCGTGGAACGCCGTAGGCCCTTCGGGCGCCGCCAGCTATGCGAATCTGCCTTACGGCCGGTATACTTTCCGGTTGCAAGGCTCCAATAGCGATGGGAAATGGAATCCCCGGGAGAGGCGGCTCGACATCCGCATCCGGCCTCCTTTTTATCTTTCCGGCTGGGCGTATGCCGTCTATGTGCTGCTTGTATTGGGATCGGCCGGGGCTGTTGTGCGGTATTTCCGCAGCCGCCAGCTTCGAAGGCACGCGGAGGCGATGAGGGCGTTCGAGCATGCCAAGGAGCGGGAGTTGTATACCGCCAAGATCGATTTTTTTACCAATGTGGCGCATGAGATTCGTACGCCTCTGACGTTGATTACGTCGCCTCTCGACCAGGTGCTAACCTGCGACGAAGTGCCGCCCGCCGTGCGCGAGGATCTGGAAATCGTGCATTTGAATACGGGGCGGTTGCTCGATCTGGTGAATCAGTTGCTGGATTTTCGCAAAATCGAAACCGAAGGGTTCCGCCTGCGTTTCGCGGTTTGCGGGGTGTCGGATATTTTGCAGCAGACCTACCGGCGGTTTACGCTTTCGGCCCGGCAGCGCGGATTGGAGTTTACGATGACCTGTCCGCCCGGTTTGCAGGGTGCGGTCGATCCGGAAGCGTTTACGAAGATCCTGAGTAATTTGTTTTCGAATGCCATCAAGTATGCGGATACCTTTATCCGGGTGGAGGTTTGTGTGCGGACGGAGGCTTGTGTGCGGACGGGGCCTTGTGTGGGGGCGGAGGCTTGTAGGCGGGGCGGGGCTTATGCCCGGACGGGGCCTTGTGTGGGGGGTGGAGCATATGCCCGGACGGAAGCGGAAGCTGCGAGGGTGGAGGCGGGTAGCCCGACGGAAACGAGTGCCTATGGGGAAGCGTCCGGAGAAACCGACAGGCTCGACGTGAGGGTTGACAACGACGGGCCGGTGGTTCCGCCCGAAAAACAGGAAGAGATTTTCAGGCCTTTCGTTCAGTATCACGGTAGGGACGGCCGCCGGGTGTCGGGTACGGGTATCGGTTTGCCGCTGGCCCGTTCGCTGGCGCAGTTGCATGGGGGGACGCTCCGGATGGAAACAGGCTCCGGATGGAATTGTTTCGTGCTGACCTTGCCGCTTCGGCCGCCCGGGAGCGGCGAGGCGTTCGGAAAAACGGGGGGGCCGGATGAAAAGGCTGCTTTCGGAAAAGAGCGGGAGCCGGCCGGGGCCTTTTCCGGGGAAGACGAACGGGGGGGCGAAACCGAGCCTTTGCGAGAGGAAACGCCTTTGCGAGAGGAAACGCCTTTGCGGGAGGAAACGCTTTTGCGGGAGGAAATCCGCGGGGGAGAGGATGCGTCTGTGGGGAAGAAAATGCCTTCACCGGCGGAAACACAGATGGAAACGTCGTGCCCGCAGGCATCCGTTTCCTCCGAAGAACCGCCGTGGGCAGAAGAAACCGGCGCTCCGGCTCCCCGCTACGCCCTGCTGGTGGTGGAAGACAATCCCGACATGCTCGCCTTCGTGGTGCGTCGGTTGACGCCGCTTTACCGCGTCTATGCGGCGCGCGACGGGCTAGAGGCCCTCGACATTTTGGAAGCGCAGCCCGTCAACCTCGTGATTTCGGATGTGATGATGCCGCGCATGGACGGCCTGGCCCTTTGCGAGCGATTGAAATCGGATCTCGCCTACAGCCATATTCCCCTGATCCTGCTTACGGCCAAAACGACTTTGCCATCGAAAATCGACGGCTTGAAATGCGGGGCCGACGCCTATATCGAAAAACCTTTTTCGGTAGCCTATTTGTTGGTAGCCGTTGCCAATCTGCTCCGTAACCGGGAGCAACTCCATGCCGTATTCGCTCATTCTCCTTTTGTGCCCACCCGCTCGATGGCGCTGACGAAGGCCGACGAGGCTTTTCTGAAAACGCTTCAGGAGGTGGTTGCCGCCGAGATGGAGAATCCCGCGTTCTGCCTCGACGAGATGGCGCTGCTGCTGCATATGAGCCGGTCGAGTCTGAACCGGAAAATCAAAGGATTGTTGGATATGACGCCGGGCGACTACATCCGGCTGGAGCGGCTCAAGAAAGCGGCCGCGCTGTTGAAAGAGGAAGGTTGTAAGGTGAACGAGGTCTGTTACCGCGTGGGATTCAGCAGCCCTTCCTATTTTACGAAATGCTTTCAGAAGCAATTCGGCATTCTGCCTAAGGATTTTGTGAAATAAGAAAGGAAAAGACTGTGCTCGAAAAGCTTACATGGCCTGTTTTGACGCTATTGTTATAAAAATTGGTTGGAAAGTGATAGCCTTATCGCCCCTTTCCGGCTATTTTTGCAGGTAATTCCAACGAGGAAAAAGCGAATCTTCAAACGAATAAGACCTGATGAAAATACCGTGTATGTTTGGTGTAGGCGCTCTCTTGATCCTGGAGGGCGCCTCCTCTTTTTTTGCCTTCAGAGGCGCCTCTTGCCCTGCGGCCGCTCCCGTCGCCGCTCCCGTCGCCGCTGCCCGCACCGCCCCCCGCACCCCTGTTCTTTACCGCAACCCGGTGGTTGATTACAGCCTGCCCGATCCTTCCCTGATCCGGGCGGACGACGGCTACTATTACCTCTATGCTACCGAAGATATTCGTAATCTTCCCATCCACCGCTCCCGCGATCTGGTTCATTGGGAACCGATCGGCACGGCCTTTACCGACCAGAGCCGACCCTGTTTCGAACCGGGCGCCGGCATCTGGGCTCCCGACATCAACCGGATAGGCGATCGGTACGTGCTTTATTACTCCCTCTCCGTGTGGGGCGGGGAATGGACATGCGGTATCGGCGTAGCTACCGCCTCCCGGCCCGAAGGCCCTTTCCGCGACGAGGGCAAGCTTCTGCGGAGCAATGAGATTCAGGTACAGAACTCCATCGACCCTTTTTACATCCGGGAAGAAGGGCGCCATTATCTTTTCTGGGGCAGTTTCCGCGGCATCTACGGCATCCGGCTTTCCGACGACGGGTTGTCGATTCGTCCGGGCGAAACTCCGCGCCAGGTGGCCGGAACTGCTTACGAAGGTACTTATATTCATAAAAAGGACGGCTATTATTACCTTTTCGCCTCCGTGGGTAGTTGCTGCGAAGGGCTGAAAAGTACCTATACCACCGTAGTGGGACGCTCGCGCCACCTCTTCGGCCCCTACCTCGACAAGGCGGGACGCCCGATGATGGAGAATCGGCATGAGGTGCTGATCGGCCCTAATGAGGCTTTTGTGGGAACCGGCCATAATTCGGAAATCGTGACCGACGAGGCGGGTCATGACTGGTTCTTTTACCATGCCGTCCGGACAGATCGCCCTGAAGGCCGCGTATTGATGCTCGATCGGGTAAGCTGGAAAGACGGCTGGCCTTCGGTAGCAGACGGCTCGCCTTCGCGGGAAGCCCCGGTTCCGGCTGTGGGCGGCCCGGAAAAGTGAAAAGCCCGGAAGCAAACCATCCGGAAACCGGCCCCTGCGCCGGGTGCGGTCTGGCCTCTTCTCGCTTTCTCTCTCTCTGACAAATGGATAAAAGAATAAAAACAACAAGACAACAAATTCGCATGAACTGGAAAAAAACGATACGCATAGGACTGCTCTGGGCAGCCATAAGCCCACTGGCGATCGCCGAAAAACCGGCCGCCGCAGCCATCTTCCCGCTGGAAAATCCGCCATTGGAAAATTCCCTGC
>DBFJSK010000322.1:0-21547 GCA_048403675.1 Tannerellaceae bacterium
AGAAGGCATCTAAAGAAAGGAAGTAAAAAAGATCCTCCCCAGGAAAGCTTAAAAAAAGAAACAAAAAAAGCAATTCACAGACAACAACTAAAAAAACACCTCATGTTTCAACCCGAAAAAGTAAAAGGAATCATCTTCGACTACGGCGGCACCATCGACAGCAACGGCCTTCACTGGGCCGAAGTGATCTGGAACGCCTACCGCGAAGCCGCCATGCCGGTAGCCTACGCCCCTTTCCGCGACGCCTACGTACACGGGGAACGCACCCTGGGCCGCAACCCCATCGTACAGCCGCACCACAATTTCCGCGATATGCTCGCCCTCAAAATCCGGCTGCAAACCGAATGGCTGGTGGAAAACGGCCACCTCGACGCCGCCCACGCCACCCCCGGAACCGTGGACGCCCTTACCGACGCCACCTACCGCTTCGCCCGGCAATCCGTGGAAGCCGCCCGTCCGCTCCTGGATGCCCTCTACGACCGTTACCCCCTGGTACTCGTTTCCAACTTCTACGGCAACATCGAAACCGTTCTCAAGGACTTCCGCCTCGACGGCTACTTCGGCTCCATCATCGAATCGGCCGTTGTCGGCCTCCGCAAGCCCGATCCCGCCATCTTCCGCCTCGGGCTGGAGAAACTGAGGCTCGACGCTGCCTCGGTCGTCGTGATCGGCGACTCCTACGATAAGGACATCGTGCCCGCCACCACCCTCGGCTGCCAAACCATCTGGTTGAAAAACATCGGCTGGGCTCCCTATACCGGCCGCGAAACAGCGGATGCCGTTATCACCGATTTCGGCGAGATCGGGCCGCTTTTCTTTCGCTAAACGTCAGGTTGTGCTTTGCCGGTAAATAAGCCGTCGAGTTGTAACCGGAAGTGCGGGTTGTTATTGTCTTTTTTTCCTATAGGCAAATCCCGGACAAGCAAGAAATCCAAATTCCATTGCAGTGCAATGAAAATTTCATAGGCATGAAATTCGCATTGCACTGCAATGGAATTCAGGGGGATTGGGCGTTCATTGTAAGAGTTTGTATATCAAAACTATACAAAAACGGAAATCAGAGAGCACCCACCTACCCCTTTCTTGTAAAATTTACTTTTTTTAATAGTACGAGTAGAAAAGATACGGTGCCCCGCATCCATATTCGATTATCCCCATGCCAAACGAAAATTCCAAAAGAAGAACCCGCTACGCTTCCTCCCGGCCAAAGAGGCAGACCCTCGCAAACGATAGGTAAATAAAAAAGGAATTTTCTCGCCTCGTTCCCTGTAACAGGCTTTCAATAGATCCGGCCCTAACCTAGCCTTACCAATTACCCGCCTGATCTCCAAGCCTGACCCTATACACCAAAACTTACCCTCTGGCCCGGAAACGAACCTACACACGCCCCGGAAACGAACCTACTCTCTGGCCCAGAAACGAATCAGCTCAGCCGGAAAACCGAGCTTATAAACTCCACGCCAACCACTGTCAGCCTAAAAATCTTCCTCTTTCTTTTTCTGTTTCAAGAAAAACTGATAAAGTTTTTTCCCAATTTTATCTTTATTGAAAGTCCGTTCGTGCTCTACAGGGATGGTAGACAAACGTATTTTAGAAATCCCCTTATTCAATAACTCAAATTGAGACGGACTTATTTCAAATTGAGCCGTGGAAGTGATCTCGGTAACCGGAATAATAATGCCGGCCGTTATGACGCCAGCCGATTTCGTATCATTATCAATCAGCGTACCCTCCAATTTAATTACATCCCCCTCAAAAGTTTTCAGCATCATCGTCGATTCTTTCAAGAACTTCATCTTAACGGAACTGATCGCTGCAATAATGTAATAAGCCGTATCTTGCTTCGCTACGCCATATTTCAGGGTACATCGATCTGCGCCGAGCGGTTTGGCCGTATATCCCACAGTTTGGGCATTCGACGCAATTACTACTGTCAACAAAAAGAATACGGAAAATGCGATTCTTTTACTCCATTTTTTCATGTGTCATTCCTCCAACTTTTTATAATTCATTATTTCAAATTCATTCACTGCCGCCTGGCAACCTCCTTATCCCAACGCCTCGATTGCTAATTAGACGCCATCCCGGCCGAATAATTCCTTTCCATCCCGGCCGCCGCATACGAATCGTACCCATCCGCCGGGCTTGACCCGGGTTTGACCCGGGCTTGGAAAAGAAAAGCGCTCCCGCTTGCCGGACATACACCGGCAGCCGGACGGCAGATGCCACAAGCCACAAGCCCTCCGGCACAAACAGCGCCCGGTTCCTAAGCATTCTCAAAGTTCAAGAAATCTCCGGTTCTTTTTTTTCCGGAAAAAGGAATAGACTACATCGTAAAAACACATTTCCTTTCACGCCTTTCAGCTAATTTGCAAACGTTAAAACATCAAGACGTTCAGACCCCGGGTATCTTGCCGGCAAACTTTCCCCTTTCTCTCTAAGTGGGCAGTAAATAATTGCATTCCTGCACCCCCTTTGTGGATAAGCTTATCGCACCCCGACCTCTTGAGGTTCATTTTCAGAAATAGCAAGTAGCTATATTACAATTTCTTATTACTTTCCCGAGACATGCTGAGTCCCAGAGATTGCTTTATCATTTTTGAGATCTTTTTTCTATTCGGTTCCGTAGAAACTTCCGCTGAATCCGGCTGTAAAAATACTTTATATTTTTTAATTAGCAGGCATAAGGATTCATAAATTGCCTATTTATCGAAACAAACGAGGCAGGAGTCATTCACAAGACGATTCATTCCAACGCCCCCGCCCACCCCCGCCCGGCACGGCCCTGCACGGCGAATCTGGTTCGGACGGAATGAGGGAAACAAAAAAAGTGCTCCCCGCATTTTATTTTCGAGGAGCACTTTCCTTTTAAAAGCATTACCTGGCGCCCGGTTCCCGGGCGAAAGTTGGGCGGTATAAACGCCATCTACAACCCAGCGCCGATCCGTCCGGCAAGCCCTATCTTACAACGCAAACGCCGGCTGGCGGTGAATCCACTGGCCGCGGGTAAAGTCGGGGAAGTCCACCAGGGCACCGCCGCGGGCGATCGACATTTCCGACAAGCCCGAGATGGCGCTCCAGGCAGCCGCGTCGTAGCAATCCATCGGGGCCGGTTTCTTGTTACGGATGGCGTCGATCAGGTCGTACATCATGATGTAGTCCATACCGCCGTGGCCTGCTTCGGCCGCTTCCTGGTTATGCTTGGCCCAGAGGGGATGATCGTATTTGGCGAACCATTCTTCGGAATCGTCCCAACGGTGCGGTTTGGATTGGCCCTGGATGTAGACATGGTCGCCGTCGTTCATCCACAAACCTTCCGTACCCTGGATGCGGAAACCCAGCGAGTAAGGACGAGGCGAGTTCGTATCGTGCGTCACGATGATGGTCTGGCCGTTCGAACACTTAATCATCGAGGTCACGATGTCGCCCAGGTTGAAACGTACGCCGGCCAACGGATGTTTCTCGCCGCCGTTATCTACAATATACTTATGCAAGCCGCGCGATTGCGTAGCCATCGACGAAAGCGAAAGGAAGCGGTTGCCGCGGTTGATGTTCAAACAGTTGGCTACCGGCCCGATGCCGTGTGTGGGGTAGATGTCGCCGTTGCGATGTACCGAGTGGTTGGTACGCCACTGGGCTTCGGCAAACGCCGTGGGGCCCATGCGCAGGTCGCCGCTGCCGGGTACATAATTATAATGTACGCCGTCGTTGAACTTCACTTCCCGCAGATCGTGTTCGTAGCCGCATTCGCCGTGCAGCAGTTCGCCGAACAAACCTTCGCGGGCCATGCGGAGCGCTGCCATACAGTCGCGACGATAGCATACATTCTCCATGATGTTGAGCTGGCTGCCGGTGGCTTCCGATACGTTCACCAGATCCCAGCATTCTTCCACCGTATTGGCGGCCGATACTTCTACGCCTACATAGGGTACGCCGGCTTTCATAGCGGCCACGGCCATCGGGGTATGCCATTCCCAGGGGCTGGCGATGATGACGCAGTCGAACTCTTCGTTGTCGAGCATCTTTTCGAATTCGCGTTCGCCGCCTTTGTAAACCTTCGGGGCATCGACGTTGAACTTGGCGATGTGCTTGAGCGTGCTGTCGATGGGGCCTTGCTGGATGTCGCAGATGGCGACGATCTTATTGCCGGGGATGGAAAGTACGTTGTTGATATGTTCGTGGCAACGAGAGCCTGTTCCGATGAAACCGAAACGCAGTTTGCCGTCGTCTTTACCGGCGGGTTTCTTTTTTTCCTCCGTAGCGGGGGTAGCGGTTGTAGCGGCAGATGCACCGCTCGTCATGGCCAGTCCGGCGGCGCCGAGGCCGGCTACGGACATTTTTTTCAGGAATGAACGTCGAGTGTTTTCCATGTTGTATTTTCTATTTTTAAATGCGTTGATATTTTAAATGCGTTCGTATGAAATGACAAATTTAAATGAATAAATCCAATTAACAAACCCAGGGGCGGAATTAACCCGACGCATCCCTTTTCTGTCACCGGATTATTACTTTCCTTTCGTCCGGAGGCAGCGGGTGAACAGGTTCTACCCCTTCCCCCCGGGGGATCAACGACCGGACTTTCAAGGATCAGAAAAAGTGACGGCCGGGCGGGGAAAGTCTCGCTCTCCCACTGCCGGCCGTCTTATTTAACCGGACCTAAATACTTTACCGGAAAACGGGCCTTACGGCACGTTGTTTTTGTAAGCACGCTTCCTTAGGTCAGCGCATCCGTTTTAAGGATTCTGCGTCAGCGTACCCGGCCAGGAGTTGACTTCATCCTGCGGGATATACTGCACCACGCGCGGGCTTTCCGGCCCGTACTCCGTCATGCCGTCGTGAATACCCGGATAATGCCGTTTCATCGTACCGCCGTTGCGGAACACATCCGGCACGCGCTGTCCTTCGAAAGCCAGTTCCAGCCGGCGTTCCTTCTCGATGCGTTCTTTTGCATTCGACGCATCCAGCGACGTATAGCCGCCACCCGGAATAGAACGTTCGCGCACCATGTTGAGCGCCGTCAGCGCCTCGGCATAATTGCCTTTCTTGGCATACGCTTCGGCCTTGTTCAGATACATTTCCGCCAGGCGAACCACCAGGGGCGAATACAACTGGGTTTCCCCATCCTGCAGCGAACACTTGATGATAAAGTACTGCGGATACCCGTTGCTCAGCACCATCTCCTTGCCCCGTTCGCCGATGATCTTTTCGCCTTCATACTCGATGGCATACCGCTGCGCTTCCTCGTCCACCAAGGTAAGCGGATAGGTCTTTTCGTTGATCGTAACCGAAACGCCCGAACCGCTCTCCGTAACCGGAACCTGGCGCCAGGTATAACCTGTCTGCACGCCGCTGGCATTGATGCTCTTGATTACGAAACGGAACATATCCTGGTCGGACAAATAATTCGGACGGATAAACGCCCAACGGGCATCTTTCTTGCCGCCTGCCTCGTACAACAGATTCATGTAATCCGCGCTGGCATACACTTCGCCCCAACCTACACCGTCGATGGTGGAATACATACCGCCGATACGGTCGAAATAATCGTCGGTCGAGAACTCCGAGCTTACCCGTTTCACGGCGAAAATCGTTTCCTTCTGCTGCCCGGCGTCGGGCGCCATTTCGTTGTACTTCATAAACGTTTCGCGGTCGAGCAGCTGGTAGTGGCCGCTACCGATCACCTGGTCGGCAAAATAAATGGCCGAGTCGGCATAGGTGGCATTCGGATTTTCATACGTTCCGCTCATATACAGATAAATACGCGACAGAAGCGCCTGGGCCGACTCTTTCGAAGCATAAGCCGCCGTCTGGTTTTCCGTCATCATCGTAGCGGCCTTGCGCAAATCGGCGACGGCCTGATCGTAGGTTTCCTTCACCGTCGAACGGTCGGGAAGCTCCAAATTATCGATGTCCTCGGGCAAGCCATTCACCAGGGGCAGACCCAGGTTCGTCTCGGGGCTTTGATAATAAGGCCGTGCGAACGTTCTGGCCAGATAGAAATAAACCATGCCGCGCAGGTAATAACCCTCGCCCAGTTTGTTGTCGATTTCGGCCGACTGACCTTCCGGTACCGTCTTGAACATATCGCTCGTCTGGGAAATCACCTTATAGCTGTATTCCCAATAAGATTTCATACGGTAGTTGGTAGGCGTATGCTTATAGGAGATAAATTCGAACCAGGCATCGGTGGAGGGCGCCTGCTTCATCACATTGTCTCCCCCGAACTCGCCTACATAGTGCATATTTTCGCTCCAGTGTGTTTTCAGGTCGGCGTAACAACCGTTCAACATAATGTTCAGATCCGATTTCACCTGATCCTCGGTGTAGCTGCCATAGGGCGTACGCTCGATCTCACACGCCGTAAACAGGCAGGCCATTGCTGCAAATAGTGCTATTTTTTTCATTTCTTCTCTTTTCTTAAAGCGTAATATTCAAACCAAACATAAACTTCCTTGTCTGCGGATACACACTCGAAGCCACCCCGGTAATTTTGGATGTCCGCTCCTTCTGGTTCGTCACCGAAGGCGGCAGTTCGGGATCGACGCCCGAGAAGCCGGTAATCGTAAACAAGTTTTCACCCGAGAAATAGATTCTCAAATTGGCGATATGCCACTGGGGCAGCGCCAGGTTATAACCGATCGTCAGGCTCTTCATCTTCAGATACGAATCGTCTTCCAGGAAGCGCGACGATCCTTTGTTGGAGCCGGAGTTATTGCCGTACTCGGCCAGCGGGTGGGTAGCCACGTCGCCCGGTTTCTGCCAGCGCGTCCAGCCGTCGTGCAGCTTCATCTGGTTACGGTCGGTATAAGCGCCGTCGGAATCGTACTCGATGCGGTTGTAATTGTAAATCTTACCGCCTACCGAATAGGTGAACATGGCCGAAAGATCGAACTGTTTCCAATTCAGATCGGTGGAGAAACCGCCGAAGAAATCGGGCGTATACGAACCCATGGCCACTTTATGCTTGGAGGCTTCGCCGTAATCGCTGGTGCGTACGCGTTCGCCGCTCTCGTTGGTGGTAAACCATTCGGGGGCGCCCGTTTCCGTATTGACGCCGGCCCATTCGGTCAGATACCACGTATCGGCGTCGTAGCCTTTTTTCAGGATCTTGTTGGCGCTATCCACGAAGCCGGAGCCGGTGTCGGTAATGATTTCCTGTTTCTGTCCGTACAGTTCGGTTACCTTGTTGCGGTTGAGTCCCAGGTTGGCATCCACGCGCCAGTTGAAATCGCGTACGTTTTTCAGGATGTCCACCCCTACGCTTACTTCAAACCCGTTGTTCTTCACCGAGCCGACGTTGCGCCAGATTTCCTTTACGCCGGTTACCATCGGCAGGGGCACTTGGTAGAGCAGGTTGGAGGTGTTCTTGTTATAATAGTCCATCGTGATGCTTACCCGGTCGAAGAAACGCGCATCGATACCGAGGCCCGTGGTAAAGGTCTTTTCCCACGTCAAATCGGGGTTGGAGATCTGCGAGAGGGTTCCGCCCGGCTGCTCATTGTACTTGTCGGTGCTATAAAGGGCGTATTGCGGATACAGCGAAGTGGGGCGGTTACCTACCGAACCGTAGCTGACGCGCAGCTTGAGTTGATCCACCCAGTCGGCATGGAAGAAGGCTTCCCGGTTGATATTCCAACCGCCGCTCAGGGAGAAGAAGTTACCGTATTTGGCGTTATCGCCGAAGTTGGAGGCGCCGTCACGACGGAAGGAAGCCTGGAACAAATAGCGGTTGTCGTACGAGTAGTTGGCATTGAACAGCATGGATTGTACGGCCCATTCGCTCTGGCTTCCGCCTATCTTACGGGGTACGGCGGCGGCATCGGATACCGTGAATCCGGGTGCGAATCCGCTCTTGACCATTTCGTAGGCTTTGCCGGTGTACGTGTTCCATTCATAAGCCGCAATGGCGTTGATGGAGTGTTTGTCGATCGTTTTGTTGAAACGCAGCAATTGGTTGCTGTATACGCGGTAGGTTTGCGTCAGCTTGTCTTCCAAGCTACCGGTGGTTCCTTCGCCGCCCGAGGAACGGGGGTCGGTGTAGATTTTGCGGTTGCCGTCGGTGTAGCGGAAGTTGTTGACCGACGAGAAGGTCAGCCAGTCGCAGAACTTGATGTCGAAGTCGAGGTTGCCCATGAATTCGTAAGCCGTCTGCGTGGTGTTGTCCCATTGCAGGTCGTACAGGTAGTTGGAGCCGGAGGTGTTCACCCACGTCGGGTTGGGGGCGTTGCCGACCAGTTCGCCGTTTTCGTCGTAGGGGCTATCCCACGGCATCATGGCGTAGAAGGTGGCGATGTTGGTGGACTGGTCGAATATGTCCTTGCGGGCGCCGCTTACCTGGGGTTTGAGTTTGAGCCAGTCGAATACCTGGTAGTCTACGTTGAACCGGAAGTTGTAGCGTTTGTAGTCGTAATCCTTGATGGTTCCGCTTTCGCCGTAGTATCCGATCGAGGCGTAGGTTTTCAGTTTTTCGGTACCGCCGCTGATGGAGATGTTGTAGTCCTGGGCGAAGCCGAGCTTGGTGCCTTCTTCGAACCAGTCGTAGTTGCTGTTGCGCAGGTCGTCGTTATAGCGGCTGAAGTTGATTTTTTCCTGGTTGGGGAAGGATTTGAAGTAGTCGTAGAGTTCGGCTCCGTTCATCATTTCCATATTGCCGCGGTAGAGCTGGCTGACGCCGAGCTTCACGGAGGCGTTGACGGTGGCTTTGCCGGTCTTGCCCTTCTTGGTGGTCACCACGATAACGCCGTTGGCGCCTTGCGATCCGTAGATGGCGGTAGAGGCGGCGTCTTTCAGGATGGACATCGATTCTACGTCGGCGGGGTTGAGCGAGCCGGCGCCGTCGCCTACGATCACGCCGTCGATTACCCAGAGCGGGTCGGTGCTTCCGTTGACGGTGGATTTACCACGGATCACGATCTTGCCGCTTGCCCCGGGTTCGCCCGTACCGGGGCTGACGAATACGCCGGGGGCTTTACCGGTCAGCATGTTTTCCACGGCCGGGGTGGTTACCGTAGTCAGTTTTTCGTTGTTCACCACTTGCATGGCGCCGGTGAGGCTTTCGCGTTTCTGCACGCCGTAACCTACTACCACGACTTCGTCGAGGGCCTGGGTGTCTTCCTTGATGCGGATCACCATTTTGCCCTTGGTGGGTTTCACCTCCAGGTTGATATAGCCGATGTAGGATACGACCAGGGTGGCGCCGTTGGGTATTTCGAGCGAGAAGTTGCCGTCGAAATCGGTACTGGTACCGGTCGTGGTTCCTTTTACCAGCACGTTGGCGCCGATAACGGGTTCGCCGCTTACGGCGTCGATCACCGTCCCGACGATGGTCTGGGCTTGCTGGGCGATCATTTTCACAGCCGCTTCGCGGGCTTTATCTGGATTAGCTGTTGATTTGTAAACGATAATTCTATTATCGTTTACAATAAAATCAGCATGCTGATTTCTCAGGGCGGTGCGCAGGATGTCTTCTACCGACCGGCTGGTCATGTCGATCGAAATGCGTTCGTCCAGGTTGATGTCGTTGTTGCGCACCAGGAAGGTGTAGGAGAACTTCGATTCGATCAGGTCGAAGAGTTCTTTTAAGGTCGTGCTTTCCATTTGTACAGACATGATGTGGGTCTGCAAGGGGGAAGCTGAAGCAACGCCAGGGATCATCGGCATGCCGGCCAGCATACAGGCGGCAACCATTAATCGGCTGGATTTCTTGAAATAGTTCATTTCCATGAATGTTAGATTTAATGAATAATTCGTTGTTTGTTTTGACTGATAATTTTTTCACATACTGTTCCTCTTTGCGTTTTTAAAGAGGTTTTTTTCACTGTTTTCGTTTTCTCATCCGGTCGTTTTTAGAGGTGACTACTATTTATTTTTGTTTATGTTACGTATCACGTTGTTTTTTGTTTACCTTGTTTATGGTTTAGACTGATGTTTGCTTAGGTTGTTGTTTGCTTAGGTTGTTCGGGGGGTATCCCGCTATTTATCGCGGATCACCACCGTGCCTTTCTCGCGTCGCCATACATATTTATGTTCCACATCGATCTCACGGAGAATTTCATCCAGACTGAACGTGTCGGGGAAACTGCCGGTAAACATCTCCCCACCCAACGAACGGCTTTGTACCCGGATCGGCACATTGAATTTGCGCTCCAGATCCTTGGCAATGCGCGCGAACGAACGGTTGTGGAACCTGAGGGCGCCTTTTGTCCATGCCACTACATCGGCGGCGCTGATTTCCGACATTTTCACGCAATTCGTTTCCTTATTATAGCTCAGCATCCGCTCGGGCGCCAGTTCCACTTCTTTATGCACCACGGCATTACCCGCCGTCCGGCCCCGACCGTTTGCAGGGGCGCCGGAGCCTGCCCATCGTGCTGAGGCTGCCGAACTTGTCGAACTTGCCGCCCCCGCTGCCGAACTTGCGGGGCTTTCGTCGGGGCAGACAAAGACTTTACCGCTGACGAGCGCCACATCCACTATTTCTTCGTCGGGATACGCCCGCACGTCGAAATGCGTACCGGTTACCCGAACGCGCAGTTTTTCGGAGCGTACAATAAAAGGCCGGAGCGAATCGGGCGCTACTTCAAAATAGGCTTCTCCTTCCAACCATACTTCGCGGGGCGTACCGCCCGCAGCCGCGTCGTTCATACATTTAAGGGAGGAACCGGCATTGAGCCAGACCACCGTCTGATCGGGAAGTACCAACCGGGATTTCGAGCCGAGCGGCGTAGAAGCTTCGAACGTCAGGGCCAGGGGCGCCCGTTGCGGACGATCGCCGCCCGCTGCCTGGTAAGCAAGGATTCCTACCGACAGCATCGCCACGAAAAAGGCCGCTACGCGCAAAGCCGGGTGCATCCAAAAGCGACCCATGCCCGCCGCCAACCGCTTGCGTGGCTGCTTCGGACGCATCGGCTCCCCGGCAGCCAACCTTTCGGTAGCCGGCCGGTCGTTGTTTTTCTCCCCCAGGAAGCCGAAACGGGTTTCGAAGTTGCGCTGCTTGCTCTCGGCAAACCGGGGCGCATGCAGCAAAGCCCAGCGTTCGGCAGTAGCCGCCAACCGGGCACGATGGGCCGGATCTTTCTCCAGCCATTCCAACAGCTCTCTTTTCTCATCGGCATCCAACTGCCCGGCGAAATAACGAAAGAGCCATTCTTCTATCGATTGAGTCACTTTTTCCATACCATTCCTTTCGATTCCAAGGGCAGGATCGTAGCCATTCTGCGCCCTTTTCCTTTTTATATACACCGAAAAGGGGGGCGGTGTTTAAAAGAATGCGGATTTTTTTTAAAATAATACATCTACCTGCCCCTTTCCAGCCTTTAGCTCTCTTTTTTTTTCGTCCGCTCCGGAGGGGGCCGTCTTCCGGGAGAAGCCCGCCATCCCTGGCCAGCCTTCCCTTCGGAAACCCTTATAAATCAGTGCACGCCGCCTTACGATCCCAACCGAACCGAAATACGGCCTCACCCCCTTTGCAGGATAAAACTTATTTTGTCGCCCCCCACATTTATTCGGCTTTTTCATTGTTTTATTCAACTTTTTATATAAATTTGTGTCAACCAACGTATCTTTTTCCAACAGACAAACAAAGGCAGCCCAAGGCAAAGACGAAGAAAAAAGGAAACCCCAACCCCAGGAAAGAAGAGGAAGAAACAGCCCGGTTGCCGGATACGTATATAAATAGGAGGAATCTTATGAAGAAAGAAGAAAGAACCTGTTTACGCTATCGCTAAGCTATGTGTGTTAACCCGGCCGACGAAGTTCGCTTCCCTGGAATTTATTCTACTAAAAAATTGATCGTTATGTCAAGTTCCACTTCATCAAATCCGTTATTAATCATCCTTTCGGTGTTGATTCCGATAGTAGGCATCGTCCTCTATTTCGTAAAAAAAGACGAAGCTCCCGAAGCTGCCAAAACGTATTTATGGGCCGCCGCGGGCGGTTTTGTGGTAGGGCTTATTCTCGTGCTATAAGCTCTTTGTGCCACTTGTGAACCTGAAGTTTCCATCTCCTGTGCAGATAAAAAAAGAGCAAGTCGGGTTCTTCCCGATTTGCTCTTTTCTATCGTACCCCGGCCCCAGGGCCGGAAAACGGCCGGGAAAGGATTTGAAAAAGGATTCTCCTGCCCGCCGCCCTGACATCCGCCTTTTGTTTTTTTACCGGGGATAAAGTAGATACCGTCGTTCACCGCCGGTTAGGGGGCTTTGACTTCCTGTCGTTTTTTAGAAATCGGCGAATATCCGATGGGCATGCAATTTTCTTTCCACTGCAGTGGAATCGGAATTGCATGCTTATGGAATCGAAATTGCATAAGCATGCAATTCGGGGTATTTTTCCGATACGCGCAACATGCTATATACCAGCACGATAAAAGATATGCCCGAAAGACTTGCCCGGGGAGGGGCTTCTTGTCATTTTTTTACTCTATTATATAGTTGAATGTACCCATTTTAGTTTAACCCGCCCGAAAGGAGAAGCTTTTTTCAAGGTTCTTCTATGCCAGGTCGAAATGCACAGACCTTCTGTGAAGGAAGCCTTCAACAACTTGCTAAAAGCCATCGGTGAATTGTGGGAGATTTCAGGACGGACACCCTGCATAATCCTCCCATTCACAAACCCCGATTTTACAAACCCCGATTTTAAATTGCCTTCACTCTTTACCCTTTGGTTATTACCGTACTCAAAGGGGCATTTTGAAAACGATAAGCAGGACTTTCGTAAAAGAAGGTTCCCCCTTCCTAACGGATGGATGGCGGGGATGTAGGGGGCTATCCAAAGATTGATAAGGGTTATACGATCTCTAAAAGATGGAAATATAAACACCGGGTATATTGCCAGGGCCGAATAAGAGACTAAATTCGAATCAAATACAACGCACAGAAAAGCCTCTTTTTTACTACGTAATTCCTATATTTGCACGGTTCCCACAGGGAGACGTACCTAGAGAGTTAGGAAGCGTTTAGCTTATTCTTTGTCCGTGAATCCGGATCATTCGAGTGCAGGGAAGGAGCATGGAAGAAGCATTGAAGAATCAGGGAAGGAGCAGGGAAGAAGCAGGGAAGAAGCATCGAAGGAGCAGGGAAGAATCAGGGAAGATGCGCTCCTTTGATTTGCCTATTCGGCACGGATGGGTTGATATACAGCCAAAGGCATGGGTTGTTTTCCTGTTTCGGTGCGAGGCAGTGCGGCGCTCCTTGACGGAATTTGGTTACGGTCTGACGCTTTCTTTTTTGGAATATCCGTTGCTTTTTTGAGACTGAAAAACACGAAATACCAGCAGATGAAAACACAGTTTTGTAACGCGTGCTACTTATCAAATGCGATTCCCACATTCATTGCGAACGAACTGTTGGGCGTTAAGCAATTACAGATACTAATGTCTCGTTATCAGCATATGCGGGAATGTTATGACTTTTCCTATGCCGAGTGGCAAGATGTATTTACCCCTGAATTGAAACCTTTCCGAGGCTATACAGATACCACATCTGTTTGTATGCCTGTTTTGCATCCCTTATTCAAACAGGATTTTGAAAGAATAAATAAAGGCGCTATCGGTCTGGATGTGCCCACCTGGTATAATGTGCAAGAAAATAATCCGTGTATTATGTTTATTGCGCAAGACCCCTTACGGCATAGCAAATGGTATGGAGATTGTAGGGATGCAGTTGTTTCAAGTCCGTTCGGATTGCATGATGCCACGCACCGAAAGCGAGGTAATGGTGGAAAGATGCTCAATCTATTGGTTCAAAAATTAGTCGATGACGGATATGCCATCTATTTGACGGATGCCATTAAATTCTTTATACACGACCCTGAAATTTCCCATGCTTATTCCAAAAGTAGAATGGATGTCTATGTCCAAATCCTACAAAAGGAGATCGATTTAGTGAAACCGAGTTTATGTGTTTGTTTGGGTAATCGAGCCAAATCAGTGTTCGATAAGTGCGGGGTAGATACGAAGGCTATCCTGTTACCCCATTTGTCTGGAGCCGCACGAGGGGCTATAATCAGAAGATTTCCAGTATTGAAAGAGAATAAAGCCACATCGGAACGTGTAGCGCAGCTATATGCAGATGAAATTATCAAATCATTAAAATATTGAAGATATGGGATTTTTCAGCAGTTTATTTTCTACTAAAGATCAGATAAAAGAGTTAGAAGCTGATATAGAACACTATCAGAGAGCTATAAAAAAGATACAGCAAGATTTAAAAGGTCCTTATGATAAGGAAAGGTTAAGAAAAGATCTTGCTAATTATAAGAAACTTATACAAATTCGTAAAGAGAATATTGCAAAACTTAAAAAGAAAAAGCAATAAGTTAGGGGAAGGTTTAACCTTTTTGACGGGTGCATTGAATATTAGCCTATGAGTAGCCGTTTATATACGCATGCGGATGGGTAGTCCTGCATTTGGATGACAGGTTTACCGCGTATAATAGCCTATTTTCGTGGATAGGCCTTGCGTGTAGAGGTAGCTTTAGCTCCACGAGACTTTGGGATTCATGCCCATGCGGGCATTTTACTTAACAAACTTGGTTTGGCTGATTCGGCTGCGGTGTCTGCCCTGTTTACCCTATCTGTGGTGTTTGCCTTGTTTGCATTCTCCATTCCGCAGGCGAAGTACAGGGTTTACGCGTGCTTTTGTCTTTCTTCGCGTTGGGGAAGACAGAAACGAGAGGGATAAAAAGGAGAGACAAAAGGAAGGAAAGCGAAATCAAACGAACCGAATCAATCTCCCCCTTCATTCCAGTACTTTTGTGTATAAGCGGGCAGTGAAAGCGTAGCCAAATCGATTTCTTTTTCGAGCGCTTTGGCTTTCTTTTCGTTTTTCTCTACGCCCAGGCCCTCGCGGTAGCATTTCACCAGGTGTTGCTTTGCTTCCTGATTTCCTTTTTCGGCCGCGGCGGTGAAAGATAAGAATGCTTGCCGCTCGTCTTTCTCGCAGCCCAGGCCGTTCAGTAAGCAGACGCCCATCGACACTTTGGCATCGGCGCGGCCCCGGGCGGAGGCATAACTGAAGTATTCGAATGCGCTGGCGTAATTCCGAGCCACCCCTTCGCCTCCGTTAAAATAGAGCTGGCCCACCAGATAGTAAGCCCGGGCGTCGCCCTGTTTCATCGCCTTCTCGCCCCATTCCAGGGCCTGGGCCAGTTCCTGGTTATTGCGGTAATGTACGAAGAGGTTGGTTTGAGCGCCGGCATGGCCTTGCAGGGCGGCGGCTTTCGACCATTCCACGGCTTCATCCGTTTTGCCGTCCACAAAGTACATATAGCCCAATTGGTATTGGGCGCGTGCATATCCCGCCACAGCCGATTTCCGAATCCACTCGAAAGCCAAATGCGGATTATACACCTTCTTGTCCGGCTTCAAATAGAACAGTCCCAGTTCGTATTGAGCCGCTGCATCGCCGGCTTCGGCGGCTTTCACCTGTTTTTTGGATTGGGCCAAAAGGGCCCCCGGCCACAGCAGGGCGGTGCTTAGCAGGAGGATAGCGCTTAAACGAAAGGGGAGGCTTAAGCGAAAAGGAGCGCTTAAGCGAAAGGCTGCATTTAACCGAAAGGCTGTGCCCAAACCAAAAACTGTGCTCAACCGAAGAGAAAGTAAGGAATTTGCTTTTTTCATGGAATGTTTGTTTTTAAATAAGTAGAGAAACAGCAGGCGCCGAAAGGAAGAAAGGCGCCTCTCTCCTACTCCTTTTTTGCCGCACCCTTAGATGTTGGGCGCGTCGGATTCCGGTTCCGCTTAATAAAAGTCTATGTCTTCCGATTCGCGGCTTTCATCGATACGTTGCCATACGGTGGTGTCGGAATAGGAACCGTCTAATTCGCGGCGCGAGTTCAACCGCGAAAAATCGCCGCTGAAATAATAGGTCACGAAACCGCCTTTAAGGGTTTCACCTTGTACACATCCGGCCTGAAAAGCGCTGCGCACATCTCCGGAAAAGTAATTTACTTGCCGGGGCCACGATTTGAGGACGGTATCGTAAATATGCAAACCCTGGCCGTTGGTTTTCCGAAAAATCATCAGCCCGAGCGAGAGTTGATAAGTACTGTTGTATCGCAAATCATTGCCCTCGCGATCAGACTCATAGCATTTCCCGTATTGGTTGATAAACGTGACATACATCAATTTGCCGTTTCCTTTACTTTTGGCCCCGTTCCGATCGACCACCGAGACTTGTTTATAACAATAGGTTTCGCTAGACAATACTCCCCGGGGGGAGGTAGTGGCTGCCCAGGCCGGAGAGGCTCCGGTGAAAACTGCGGTCAACCAAATACATAGGATAATCGAAATTTGTTTCATATTTGTTTTTTTATAATAGATGATACATCACTGCTTCGTAAAGGAACGATCGGGAGGTTCCCCCCCCCAGGCCCGGTTTCCTTCAATACCGGTGTTTCCTTTCGGTATGAATCGTTCCGATGCTAGGCTGCGCGCTTTCCCAAGGGCTGGGAGAGATCACTACGCCGTCCGTGCGCGCCTCGCCACGCCAGGCGCGCATGGAGGCTTGTATCTCCAAAATCGCTTTTGCCATGCTGCTTCGCGACGAATCGTAGGAACCGGCCATCGTTTGTTCGTAGGCGTGGAAAGCCTCTTTTACGCTTTGCTCTAATTTCTGGTAATGTGCCAGATACATAGCTGTGTTATCCGCCGGGGCGCCCCCGGACGTAACGGTAGCCGGAGGTGGGGGGACAACCGGGTTACCACCCGGCTGCTTAATCAGGGAAGAGGTTACAACGCCCGAGGGCGGCTGGGTACGAACGTATACCAGGATGCGGTCGGAGGTTTGGATATTGATCCGGTCTTTCGTTTCATTCACGATGTAACGGGCATCTCCCCAATAGCTACTTCCGATATAGGTGGTAAACCGGCCGCTTTCCGATACTTTCTCACGAAAACCGTTGCCCACATCGTAGCCCGAGCGGTCGGAATCATAGCAACCTTTGGCGTTGAAAGTAATAAAGAAACCGGCCCTGTCGCCGGCTCCGCGGGAAGGTTGCTTGGTGGCGGGATCGACAATTTTTTCCTGTCTATAATAGAAGGTTGTCTGGGCATCTGCCCAGACGGTGATCCCGGCCAGGAAGAAGCAGAGAAAAGCAAGCTGTCGGACAAGTAGTTTCATCTATCTTTCGTTCCTAAAAAGTGTCGTTATTTCCTCCCCCTCCCGACGCCCAGCCTACGCAGGTGAAGCAATCGCCTCCGCTTTTGGAAGACGGTAGGCGCCGCTGCCCGGGGTATCAGCCGGGATGAAAGGGCTGTGTTACAAAATTAAATAAAATTTCGAATCTGGCGAATGAATGGTTTAAAAAAAAGGCTTTATCTCCACCACCACGCCAAAAGCACCAGCCAGCTAAGCGAATGTTCGCCTAGCAGCTCGCGCATTTTGCCCAGGCCGATTTTGATCTGGACGCGCACGGTGCTGGGGCTGATGTGGTTGGCGGCGGCGATTTCTTCGTACGTCTTGTTCTGATAGAGGTATTGTACGAAAATGGCCCGGCATTTGGGGGGCAGCGTGTCTACCGCCGCGGCAATCTGTTTCTCTACCTCTTCGGTTTCGAGGCGGGCCAGCGGATACGGATCGGAGGCGATCTGCTCTTGGCGGATGGCGAGCAACTGCTCGCTTACGTCGTCGAGCGGGACTTCTTCCAAACGGCGGTTGCGCAGGTGATTCAGACAGCGGTTGCGTACGGCTGCCACCAGATAGGAGCCTACGGGATAGGCCAGTTCCTCGTGCCGGTGCCATACGCCGAGGAAGACGTCGTTCACGATTTCCTGGGCTGTCTGGGGCGAGTAAAGATACTTCGTCGCCACTGTCGAGAGGTATACATAATAGCGGTTGTATAGCTGCTCGAAAGCTTTCGTGTCTCCCTGGTTGAGGCGGCGGATGGTATCTTCACTGATGGCTTGCACGGCGTCCTTTATTTCCTCTGTAACGATTTGGAATTTGTTCTACAAAAATAATGAAATATTCCGAAGAGAAAGACTTTCAAGGCGAATAATCCGGCCGGCGTCTTTTACCCGCCCGATGAGGCCGGGGGGGGGCTGGCGTGCCGCGGTGGTTTGCCTAGGGCCACGCAACTGGCGAAAGTACACGGAGTAAGCTGCACGGGGGGCGGCCGTTTTTCCATGTTCCCTTCGGCCGCCGGCAGAAAAGAAGGAGAAAAAAGGGGATGAAAAAAATCAGCCCTTCTCCACCGGACTGCGCCGGGTAGGGCGGGCAAGGGCGCAGGCCGCGGGGGGGAAAGGACGGCGGAACAGGTGCACGGAAAGGAGTGCCGACGATGTGTTTCGGGCGGCAACATCCGTCTTTTATTCCCGGCCCGGAGCGCTCCGGGCTTGCAAGGAGAACCGCGCGGCGAAGGGGCGGTTGGCGGCAGCGAAGCAATTGAAGCGGTAAAACGACTTTTTCGGACATTTAATTTGGCCTGTCGGATAAAGCCGGGTATATTTGAAGTCGGCTATTTCAACCGATGTACGAATAACAAACAATGGAGGCTACCACACCTATGAACGAAGTATGGCAAAAAATCACGACGCCCTTTCGCGCGCACGCCGAATGGTGGAACGACTACCTGACGGAAATTTCGGTCATCATCATCAGCCTGGCCGCTACTTACTACGGCGACAGCCTGGTGGAAAGCTATATGGAAAAGCAGGAGGATAAAGAGGCGATCGGCATGGTGCGCCATGAACTGACGGCGAACCTGGCCGAACTGCGGGAAATCGAAGCCTTTTACCGGAAAGAGATCGCTTTTTCGGACGAACTGAAAAAGGCGTTGCTGATAAAGACGCGCCCGGAAGAAGATTTCATCCGCTCGTATTACAACCAGCACCGGCTTTATTATTATTGGTTTCTGAAAGACAACGCTTTCTCGATGCTGCGCGAATCGGGTTCGCTCTCCCGGCTGGACAAGCCTCTGCTGATGCAACTGTTTGAATGTTACGAACAGATCGAAGTGGTAAAAGATATGGAAAAACGCTACCGGGAAGAAAAATTCGCGCACCTGACGCACTACATCGACGGCCTGGGCATCGAGCCGAACGCGGAAAGCACTCGCGGCCAATGGGAGCAGATAGATCGCAACCCGGCCTTCCGCCAATACCTCTTCACTTTGCTCCCCATGCTGGCCAAATCCTCCCTCGGCATCAACCTCAGGGCGCAGGAACTGATCGGGAACATGCTTTTTACGATCGACGAGGCGTTTCCGCCCGAGGAATCAACCGACGAACCCTCCAGCAACTAAGCGCCGGGCAACTAGCCCCCCGCCGGCGCGCCCCGCCGGCGCCGCCCTGTCAGGGAACAAGAAATTCTTGAAAGCCGTGCGTATACAGGTTGTCGAAGGAAGCGGCATTGTATACCCCCACATGCGAACCGAGCGTGCGGTTATAAATCCGGCTGTACAAGGCGTAGAGCGTGTCGTCGGGACGATGTGCGAAGGCATCCAGCAACGCATCGGTAAAGCTGTTCGACAGCCAGGTGCGCAGCTCGTAGCTATACGTGTTCACCTTCGATGTTTCGTCGGGGCCGGCCGCCGCGATGCAGAGCAACCCCGGTATCCCCTCGCACGCCTGCCCTATCTTCCCCGCGTAACAAGCCTCCACCAGCACCAAAGCTTTGCGGAAAGCCCCGGCTTCGGACAGCCGGCGGAAAAAACGGCCGGTTTCGGCGGCCGTCAACCCGGTGTCGAGCCAGCGGGGGCCTTCGGGATCGGCGTGTCCTACCCAGTATACCAAGAGGTTATCGTTAGCCGAAAGAGCCGATGGACGTCCCCCCTCGCCCGTCAGAAGGTCGGCCAGGCCTTCGAGGCTGATTTCCGAAGGGTGATAGTCGATCTTTACGCCGCTATACACGTTCTCGCCGTCGGGGGCGATGCGCACCATGCCGGGGTAGAGGTTGCGGGTATCGAAAGCAATGTCGTCTTCGGCTACCAGCAAGATGCGGTCGTCGGGCAAGCCGGCGTCTTTCAGACGTTGGTAGAGAGCGTAGGCGTCGGCCTGATGACGGTAGTTTTCCCACCCCCGGGAAGGGGCCACAAGCAGGGCGTACAGGCCATGCCGCTCCGGATAGGTACGAGACGTTTCTTCCGAGAAATTCTGCATGTCACTCACCTTCCAGTTCCAGTTTACAACCGAGGAAGCGGTACGGTTATCATCGTCGGAAGTGGTGTATTCCAAGATCAGGTGTTCGCCCTGGTAGACAATCCAGTGGCAGAAGACGGAGTGCAGCACGTTGGTGTAGGAACCGGTGTCGAACCGGAGCTTGCCGCTCGCCCCGGTAGCATGGGGGGCGTTGCCGGCGATGCGTTCGGCTACGAGCCGTTCGACGCCGGCGTCGGTGCATCCGTTGATGTCGGGGCCTTCGGCGCTTACCACCCGGCGGATGGCAGTGTTCAGATCGGTTTCGCCGCTGAGATCGGCCTCCAGGATGCCCAGACCGACCACAAGGGCAGCGTCGTAGAAATGGGCGCTTCCGTAGCCTGCCGGCCGCCCGTAGCGGGCGGGGTAAGCCAGGTGGAAACCCGATTGGGGATCTTCTATTTGCACCACGCCTTCCATGCCTTCCAAGCAGGAATCGGGCGTGGCCAGGTAGCCGACGTCGGCAAAGAGCAGCCGGGCAGCGGCCGACGAAACGCCAGCGGGAGCACCGCCCGGCACAGTGCCGGTATCGCCGCCAGCAGCTCCCCTGGCGGGGGAAGCGGCCCGTGTGGCCGAAGCTGCGCTGGCGGTAAGGGCTGCCTGCCGCCCGAGGTCGTACATCCGGCGGGCGGCTTCGCGGTTGGAAGGTACGAGGATAAGGTAATCGGTAGGTTCGCTCAAAAGGGAATTCATTTTTCCCTCAAGATCGGCCTCGGTATAGGTTTCGAGGCGATGGGTTTCCAGCCGCAGCTCCTTGGCCTGAAACGCGAACCAGTCGAGGAAGGTTTGCCCGTAGAGGTTGGCGGGCGTCAGCAGCGAGACGCTTTTGGCGCCTTGGCGGGCGGCCAGGGTGAGCAGGATCTCGCATTGCGAGATGTCGTTCTCGGTCAGGCACCAGAGGAAGCCTTTAGCGGTATAGGTGCGCATCAGCAGTTCGGACGAGGCCAGAGCGGGCAACAGAGGTTTGTCGGTAGCGGCGCAGCAGCGGGCGGCCACGTGGGCGTTGTCGGAATAGAGGGGGCCGATGATGGCGGCCAGGTCTTCGCGGGCGGCCAGGGTAGTGAAGAGCGATTCGATGTCGTTGCTTTCTTCGTCATACCATTCGGCGGTGATGCGGATGCCTTGGCGGGCGGCCAGCGGGCGGGCCAGGTTTTCGAAGGCCCAGTCGATGGAGCGGCGCCAGTGCTTTTCCATTTCTCCGGCAAGGGGGAGCACCACGGCGATGCGGTATTCCTTGCGGACTTGTTCGTCGAGGGAGATGAATTTTTCGCGGGTACAGCCGCCCGCAAGCAGTCCTACCAGCAGCAGCCAAAGGGCAAGAGGCCCGGCAGAGAGGCGACGGAGGGTGTACCAACTGTAAGGGCTATCATTGCTATTACCCTTGCAAAGGCTATCATTACTATTACCCTTGCAAAG